>CAZPNB010000029.1:0-9279 GCA_964587305.1 uncultured Spirochaetales bacterium
CGTCCTCGCCATGCTCCGCGCGACGATGCAGGCGGAGTTCGGGCTCGAGCCGCAGCGGATCGAGCCGGCGGCGCATCTGATCGACGATCTCGACCTCGACAGCATCGACCTGGTCGACCTCGCGGTATCGCTCGAGGAGCAGAGCGGAATCAAGCTCGACGAAGAGGAGCTCAAGTCGGTGCGCACCGTCGCGGACGCGGTGTCGGTGGTCCACGCGGCGTTCGCGCGGAGAAGTGCCGGCGGCCGATGAGGCTCCTGCGCGGCCTGCTCGCCGTCGCCTATCCGTTCGCGATCGTCGCAGGGATCCGCTGGCTCGAGCCGCGCTGGGATGCCCGCGCGCTGCTGTTCGTTCCGGTGCTCGTGAACGGAGCGCTGCTGTTCGCGTTCGGCCGCACGCTGCGGCGAGGCCCGCCGCTGGTCGAGACGCTCGCGCGGCTGCAGCAGCCGGATCTCTCCGCCGCACAGGTACGGCACTGCCGGACCGTCACCGCGGTGTGGTGCGGCTTCTTCGTGGCGAACGCCGGGGTCTGCATAGCGCTCGCGCTGCTCGCGGACCTGTGGCTGTGGACGCTCTACACCGGCGTCATCTCGTACCTGCTGATGGGGCTCCTGTTCGGCGCGGAGCTCTTGGTGCGGTCCTGGCGCTTCCACCACCTGCGGTTCGCCCCGGTCGAGCCGCTGCTCCGGCGGCTGTTTCCGCAGGGGCCGTCCGCGTGAGCGAGCGCACCCGCTGGTCTCAGGCGGCCGAGCGAGGCTCGATGCTGGGTCTGCGGATCACCGTCGCGTGCTATCGCCTGTTCGGGCGCCGGCTCTCGCTCTTGCTGGTGCACGCGATCGTCGCGTACTTCTTCCTGACCGGACGCGCGCAGCGGCAAGCGTCGCTGGCCTACTTGCGACGGGTGGCGGCTGCACCGGAAGGTGCGACGGCGCTCGGGCGCGAGCCCGGCCTGTGGACGAGCTTCCTGCACTTTCGGGCGTTCGCACTCAGCATCTTCGACCGCCTCGTGCTCTGGTTCGGGCGTGCAGACGATCTGCGCTTCGAGGTGGTAGGGCGCGAGCAGTACGATCGGCTGCTCTCGCCGACGCGCGGCGCGATCGTCGTCGGTGCCCACCTCGGCAGCTTCGATGCGCTGCGCGCGCTCGCCGATCGCGACGGCCGCACGGTGAACGTGCTGATGTACACCCGGCACGCGCCGCGCATCAACGCGGTGTTCCAGCAGCTCTCGCCGCACGTCTCGCTGCGCGTGATCCAGGTCGAGCGCGACTCGATGGGCACGGTGCTCCAGATCCGCTCCTGCATCGAGCGGGGCGAGCTGGTCGCGATGCTGGGTGATCGCGTCGAGCCGGCCGACCGGGGTCGCACCTGCGCCGTCACGCTGTTGGGCGGCCGCGTGGAGGTTCCCGAGGCCCCCTACCTGCTGGCGGGCCTGCTCGACTGTCCGCTCTTCTTCATGGTCGCGCTGCGCGAGCCCGGTGCCCGGTATCGCGTGTTCGCCGAGGTGCTGGCTGAGTCCGTCGAGCTGGGTCGGAACGAGCGCGAGAAACGGATCCACGAGCTGGCAGCCGCCTACGCCGGCCGCCTCGAGCACTACCTGTTGGCGGCGCCCTATCAATGGTTCAACTTCTTCGACGTCTGGGCGGAGAGCGCGCGGTGAGCCGTCGGGTCGTCGTCACCGCGATGTCGGGCATCGCTCCGAACGGGAGCGGCTGGAAGGAGGTGCGCGAGAGCCTCCAGGCGGGCCGCTCCGCGGTGGTCCGGATGGACGCCTGGGCTGAGTTCGAAGGGCTGCACACGCGCGTCGCGGCTCCGGTCCAGGGTTTCGAGCCCCCGGACACCTGGCCGCGCCGCAAGACGCGCAGCATGGGCAGGGATTCTCTGATGGCGACGCGGGCCACCGAAATGGCGCTGGGCGACGCCGGGCTCCTCGATCACCCGGTGCTCACCGACGGCCGCACCGGCGTCGCGTACGGTTGCACCCAGGGCAGCCCGCGCGCGCTCGAGGTCTACGCCCGCCAGTTCTACGGCAAGCGCACGACCAGCGGGATCCGCGGCAGCGATTTCATCCGCTTCATGAGCCACACCTGTGCCGCGAACGTCGCGCAGTTCTTCGGGATCCGCGGCCGCATCATTCCGACCACCAGCGCCTGCACGTCCGGCAGCCAGGGCATCGGCTACGCGTACGAGGCGATCCGCTTCGGGCGACAGCACGTGATGATCGCCGGCGGCGCCGAGGAGATCGACGCCATCGACGCGGCGATCTTCGACATCCTGCTCGCCGCGTCCACCCGCAACGACGAGCCGCACCGAACGCCGCGCCCCTACGACGTGGCCCGCGACGGCTGCGTCGTCGCCGAAGGCGCCGGCACGCTGGTGATCGAGGAACTCGAGTTCGCGCGCGCGCGCGGCGCCCGCATCCACGCCGAGGTGCTGGGCTACGGCACCAACTGCGACGGCCGCCACATGACCAACCCCGACCCGGAGGGAATGGAGCAGGTGATGCGGCAAGCACTTGCCGACGCGGGGATCACGCCTTCCGAAGTCGACTACATCAACGCCCACGGCACCGGCACCGAGGTGGGCGACGTCGCCGAGAGCCAGGCCACGCACCGCGTGTTCGGCGGGCGCGTGCCGGTGAGCACGCTGAAGGGCCACATCGGGCATACGCTCGGCGCGTGCGGCGCGCTCGAGGCCTGGATCAGCCTCGAGATGCTGCGCGAGGGCTGGGTCGCGCCGACGCTGAACCTCGAGAACCCCGACCCGCGCTGCGCCCCGCTCGACTACGTGATGGGCGCAGTCCGCGAGCTGGCCGCCGAGACGATCGTCAGCAACAACTTCGCGTTCGGCGGTGTGAACACGTCGCTGGTGTTCCGGCGCTGGCCGGAGAATTAGAGAGGCAGTAGGGCGGATTAGGCCAAAGGCCGTAATCCGCCACTGGCAACCGTCGCGGAGTGGCGGATTACGCTTTCGCTAATCCGCCCTACGGATGTCTTCCGCGAGCAGCGCGGCGCGCCGCGTCAGCACGTAGGCGCGGATCGCCGCGACGTCCTCGGGCGCCAGCCACGTGTCGAAGCGCGGCATCCCGTTGGCGACGCGCGCGCCGCCGAGCACGATCGCGTCGAGCCCGTCGTAGATCGCAGGGTCGGCCTTGCGCAGGTCGGGCAGCACGCCGCCGCTCACCACACCGGGGCCGTGGCACACGCCGCACCAGCGGTGATAGGTGTCACTGCCCCGCTTCACCTGCGCGGCGTCGAACCCGGCCGGAATCGCCGCGAGCTCCTTCAGGGTCGCCTCGTGCACTGGAAGCTTCGCCGTGCCGCCGAGCCGGAACACGAGCAGGCGCCCGTCGTTCGTGTCTCGCGTGACGCCGGCCGCGGCGGCCGCGTCCCCGGCGGTGAGCGCGAACGTCCCCCCCCACCCGGCCATCACCGCGACGTACTGCACGCCGTCCAGCTCGTAGGTGACCGGCGCCGCGACGATCCCGGTGCCCGCGGCGGTCTCCCACAGCGGCTTTCCGTCGTCGGCCCGGTACGCGGCGAACGTGCCGTGCGCCGTGCCCTGGAACACGAGACCTCCGGCGGTGGTCAGCGTGCCGCCGTTCCACGGGCCGGTGTACTGCGCGCGCCACACCTCCTTCTGCGCGACCGGATCCCAGGCGAGCAGGTGGCCCGAGACGATCTCGCGCGGGAACGCGTCGGCGACCGTGAAGTCGTAGCCGATGTTCCAAGCGCCGGGTTGATAGGTCCATTTCGGATCGAGCCGGAAGAAATACGGCACCTCGTTCGTCGGGATGTAGACGAGGCCGGTCTCTGGATTGAACGACATCGACTGCCAGTTGTGGGCGCCGAAGGGCGACGGCTTGATCAGCACGATCTCGTTGCGGTAGTCGAGGTTCGGCACCTCGATCGGCCGCCACGTCACCGGGTCGATGCCAGTCGCCCAGGTGACCTCGGCGAACGGCTCGGCAGAGATCGGGATGCCGGTGGCGCGGTCGATTACGTAGAAGAAGCCGTTCTTCGGCGCGTGCAGCAGCACCTTGCGCGGCGCGCCGGCGATCACCAGATCGGCCAGCACGATGTCTTGCGTGGACGTAAAGTCCCAGGTGTCGCCGGGCGTCGTCTGGTAGTGCCAGACGAGCCGCCCGGTGTCGGGGCGCAGCGCCAGGATCGAGCACACGAACAGGTTGTCGCCGCCGCCCGGGCTGCGCACGTGCTTGCTCCACGGCGATCCGTTGCCGGTGCCGACGTAGAGCAGGTCGAGCTCCGGGTCGAAGGCGATCGCATTCCAGACCGTGCCGCCGCCGCCCACCTTCCAGTACTCGCCGCTCGGATCCCAGGTCTTCGCGGCGATTGCGAGCTCGGGATGCTCGTAGGGCTGCGACGGGTCGCCGGGCACCGTGTAGAAGCGCCACGCCAGCGCGCCGCTCTGCGCGTCGTACGCGGAGACGTAGCCGCGCACGCCGAACTCGGCGCCGCCGTTGCCGATGATCACCTTCCCCTTCACGACGCGCGGCGCCATCGTGATGCTGTAGGGCTTGCTTTGATCGACGGTGACGACCGACCAGACGACCTCGCCGGTCACCGCGTCGAGCGCGTGGAGCCGCCCGTCGAGCGTCCCCGCGTAGACGCGGCCTCGGTACACCGCGACGCCGCGGTTCACCACGTCGCAGCACACTTTTCCGCCCATCTCGCGCGGCACTTGCGGGTCGTGGCGCCACAAGAGCACCCCGGTGCGGGCATCGACGGCGAACACCACGCTCCAGCTGCCGGTCGTGTAGATCACGCCGTCGACGACGATCGGCGTCGCCTCGACGCCGCGCGTGGTGTCGATGTCGAGGAACCAGGCGAGCCCGAGCGCGCTGGCGTTGTCCGCGTCGATTCGCGCGAGCCGGCTGTAGCGCTGCTCGGCATAGCTGCCGCCGTAGGTCAGCCAGCTCTCGGGCTCGCTGGCGGCGGCGCGCAGCCGCGCGTCGTCGACGCGCTCGATCGAAGACGGCGACGCGGGCGCGGCCGGAGTAGGCGCGGCCGCCGGTGCAGGCGCCTCGCGCGACTCCGGGCACGCGGCAAACGCGAGCGCGGAGACGGCGACGGCGACGGTGGCGATCTGGAAACGGCGCACGCGAGGCTCATCGATTCGGGAGCCGCATCCTACCCGAAATCACACCCCGACGATGAAGCTCACGCTGGTCGTGCCGCTGCCGCCGATGTTCAGCGTCTGCACGTTCTTGGCGCCCTCGACCTGGTAGTCGCCGGCCTGACCGGTGACCTGCCAGGTGGCGTCGAGCAGCTGGCGCACGCCGGTCGCGCCGCCCGGGTGGCCGGCGCCGATCAGGCCGCCACTCGGATTGATCGGGTGCTTGCCGTCGATCTCGAGCCAGCCCTGGTCGACCGCCTTCCAGCTCTCGCCGGGCGCGGTGATTCCGAAGTGGTCGATCGCCATGTACTCGGAGGTGGTGAAGCAGTCGTGCGTCTCGATCGCGTCGATCCCGGACACGTCGGGAATGCCGGCGCGCTTCATCGCCGCGGTGATCGTGCTGCGCACGTGGGGCAGCACATAGCGATCGCCGCGGCTCTCGGCGATCTTGTCGTCGAAGCGCAGCCGCGCGGTGTTGTGACCCCATCCCTTGATCCGCGGGATGTCCGCGAGCTTGCGTCCGGTGCCGGCGGCGTACTTCTCGGCGTACTCGCGCGACGCGAGGAACACGCACACCGCACCGTCCGTCACCTGCGAGCAGTCGGCGATCCGGATCCGCCCGCCGACCGCCGGATTGTCATCGGTGCGGCACAGCGCGTGCTCCTTGTTCATGTACCACGTGCGTGTCTGCGCGTTCGGGTTCCGCTTCGCGTTCGCGTAGTTGATCTTGCTGATCTCGGCGAGGTACTCGTCCTTGAGCCCGTAGCGCCGGTCGTACTCGTCGCCGAGCCGGCCGAACAGCTTCGGGAACGGGAACTCGACGCCCTCCGCCTCCTCCGCGTACCACGCGGCGGTGCCGAGGAAGGCGCCGCCCTCGGCGGCCGATACGGTCTTCATCTGCTCGATGCCGACGACGGCCTGCAGGTCGTAGCGCCCGGCCTCGATCTCGGCCGACGCCGCCAGCAGCGCGATGCTGCCCGACGCGCACGCGGCCTCGTGACGCGACGTCGGCAGCCCGCTGAAGCTCGGGTGCACCTCGGTGAAGAACGCGCCCAGGTGGCCCTGCATGCAGTAGAGCTCGGCGGCGAAGTTGCCGACGTGGGCGCTCTCGACCTCCTCGGGCGCAATGTCGGTGCGCTCGAGCGCGCCGAGCACGGCCTCGCGCATCAAGGCCGAGAAGTGCTTGTTCTCCTTCGTCCAGTTGCGGGAGAAGTCGGTCATGTAGCCGCCGAGGACGTAGACTTCGCGTTTCGCTGCCATCGCTCCCTCTCGACTGTGTCGCCGCTTCAGCTGGCGACGAAGAACTTGCCGGTGTTGGTGTGGGGGTGGTGGAAGAAGCGCCGGGGCTCTCCGGTGCGCGCGGCGCGCGTCAGCGCCTCCGGCACGGTGAGCCCCGCCTCCTCGCACAGGCGCACCGCGGATGCCGGGCCCATCGTGTCGACCAGCACGCTCGGCGGCGCCCAGTTGAAGCCGGCGCCCATGATGCGGTCGATGCCGTCGATCGTCTCCGTCACCTCGCCGGCGCGCAGGAACGCGTAGCTGATGTAGCCGGCGATCACCTTGCGGGCGAGCGCCGCTTCGTCGCCAGCGGCCGCGAGAAACACCTGGATGCCCTCGGCATAGCGGGCCTGGCTGTACAGAACCGCAACGTCGTCGATGTAGGAGAGATCGGGGAGGCGCAGCTCGGACTCGGGTCTGTACTCGCCGCTCACCGGGTCGAGCACGTGGCGGACCTTGCCTTCGTTCCAGAAGAAGCCGCGCCCGGTCTTGTTGCCGAGCACGCCCTTCTCCATCAGCTTGTCCATGTACCTGGGCAGGCGCAGCGTCTCGTGAGCCTCGTCTTTCGTGTTCTGGTACACGTTGTCGACGATCGCCCGGTGGATGTCCCATCCGACCAGGTCGATCGTGGCGAGCGGCGTCAGCGCGCGGCCGGTGTACGGTCCGACGATGCGGTCGACCAGCCGCGGCCCGATCAGCTCCGCGAGCTGGGCCGCCTCGTTCAGCACCTTGAAGCCGATGCGGTTGCCGGCGAACGCGGGGGTGTCGTGGGTGCGCACGATCTCGCGGCCGAGATTCACGCGCGCGAACGCCTCCACGAAATCGACCAGCGCGGGATCCGTGTCGTGACCGGCGATCAGCTCGGTGCCGACGATCACGTTCGGCGGGTTGAAGAAATGCAGCCCGAGGAAATTCCGGCGGAAGGAGTCGCGTCGTCCCTCGCACAGCGCGTTGATCGACAGGCCCGAGGTCACCGTCGCGACGATGCTGTCGTCGCGACGAGCCTCCTCGACGCGGTCGAAGATCGCCTTCTTGACCTCGAAATCCTCGGTCAGCGCCTCGAAGATCAGGTCGGCGCCGGCGACGGCGGCGTCCAGGTCGTGGTCGTAGTCGCCGACCACCGCACGGGAAGAAACAGTCGGCGAGCGCACCTGGCGGATCGCGTCGCCCAGCCCCTCCTCGGCCTTCGTCTTCGTGCGGGCCAGGAAGATCACTTCCGGGACCGCCTGGGTGAACAGCGCGGCGCTGCCGTAGCCCATCGTGCCATTTGCGCCGAGCACCACGACGCGCTCGAGCTTGCGGCTGGCGAGCAGGCGCCGGACCTCGGCGGCGCTGGGGGTCGTTCGGGGCATAATCGCTGGAGATTGCGACGGGCGGTTCGCGGAGTCAATGCGAATGTCGCGGGCTGCCGGAGAGTTGCCGGCGCGGGAAGCGGACCCGGAGTCACTCTTGAAGCGGGTGCCGCGGAACGTGTATCCAGGGCGGGGAGGTAATCGATGCCGGGACCGATGTCGGGCGTCCGCGTAGTGGAGATCGGCGTCTGGGTGGCCGGTCCGGCCGCCGGCGGCGTGCTCGCCGACTGGGGCGCCGACGTGGTGAAGATCGAGCCGCCGGGCGTCGGCGACCCCGCCCGTACCTTCTCGCGCATGCTGGGCGGCGACCTGCCGTTCAATCCGATCTTCGAGAACGACAACCGCAGCAAGCGCAGCATCACCCTCGACCTCGGCAAGCCGGCGGCGCGCGAGATCGCGCTCGAGCTGATCGATGCGGCCGACGTTTTCGTCACCAACGTCCGGCCGGCCGCGCTCGGGCGGCTGGGCCTCGATCACCGGACCCTGCTCGCCCGCCACCCGCGCCTCGTGTACGGCGCGATCACCGGCTACGGGTTCGACGGGCCCGACGCCGACAAGGCCGCCTACGACATCGCGGGCTACTGGGCGCGCTCGGGCGTGGCCGGCCTGCTGACCGCGCCGGGCCACCATCCCCCGTTCCAGCGCGGCGGGATGGGCGATCACACCGCGGGCCAGTCGCTGGCCGGCGGGATCGCCGCGGCGCTCTTCCACCGCGAGCGCAGCGGCCAGGGCCAGCTCGTGATGACGTCGCTGTTGCGGCAGGGCCTGTACACGATCAGCTTCGACCTCTCGGTGGCCGTGCGCTTCGGCGTGAGCGTCGGCGTCGCCGACCGCAAGGCGATGGGTAACCCGTGCGTCAACAACTACTGCGATCGCGACGGCAAATGGTTCTGGATCGTCGGGCTCGAGGGCGACCGCCACTGGCCGCCGCTCGCGCGCGCAGTCGGCCATCCCGAGTGGCTAGACGACCCGCGCTTCGCAACGCTCGCCGGCCGCGCCGCTCACGCAACAGAAATCATCGCGCAGCTCGACGCGATCTTCGCGACCCGCTCCCGCGACGACTGGGGCAAGGTATTCGACGCCGAGCAGGACCTGTGGTGGGCGCCGGTGCAGTCGGTGGACGAGGTGATGGCCGACCCGCAGGTGCACGCGGCCGGCGGTTTCGTCGACGTGCCCGACGGAGCCACCACGACCAAGCTGCCCGCCACGCCGGTCGACTTCGGCGGCACACCCTGGGCGCCGCGCGCGATGGCGCCCGAGCACGGCCAGCACACCGACGAGATCCTGTCCGAGCTCGGCCGCAGCGCAGCGGAGATCGCCGCGCTGCGCTCGGCCGGCGCGGCGGGGTAAACTCAGGGCGAACTGGATTCAAATCCAGTTCGGCGTTCGAATTCGGCCATATGCATCTTCCCGAAGTCCTGACGTGCGCGCAGCTGATTGTGCGCGCGACAGCGCAGCGTGATTCCGTCGACCGGGTGCTGTTTAGTCCACGTCCAGGCCTCTGCGTGATCGAACTCT
>CAZPNB010000030.1:0-6446 GCA_964587305.1 uncultured Spirochaetales bacterium
CCGGCAGCCAGTGGCCGGCGTCGCTCACCGCGGCGCCGCAGCCCGCCGAGTTGGTGACGACGACGTCGACGTCGGCGAACGCGGCCACGTTGCGGCGCGCGAGCGCGCGGGCGGTGTCGCCGTCGCCGGCGTGCGCCTGGAGCGCGCCGCAACAGCCCTGATCGGGCGGCACGACGACGTCGAAGCCGTTGTGCGCGAGCACGCGCAGCGTCGCCGCGTTCGTCCCCGGGAAGAGCTCCGGCATCACGCAGCCCGCCAGGAAGCCGACGCGCCCGCGGCGCTCGCCGCGCGCCGGCAGGAGCGCCGGATGCGCGCGCCGCAGATGGCGCGGCGGCACTGGCGGGAGCAGGTTGCGCGCGTCGCGCAAGCGTGCGGGCAAGAGCTTTGCTCCGAGCCGGTCGAGCCCGAGGCGCTGCGCGAGCCCGAGCAGATCGAAGGCGAGGCGGAGGCGCCGGCGGTGCGGCACCACGTGCCGCAACAGCGCCCGCTCGATCCGGCTCACCGGGTCCTCGCGCAGGCCGGCGCGGCGCACCTCCTCGCGCGCGCGCTCGACCATCGCGCCGTACTGCACGCCCGACGGGCAGACCGTCTCGCAGGCGCGACAGCCGAGACACAGGTGCGCCTCGTCGCGCATCACGTCGCCGAGCTCGATGCGTCCTTCGGCGACGCCGCGCATCAGGTAGATGCGCCCGCGCGGCGAGGACGTCTCGCGCCCTGTCACCTGGTAGGTCGGGCACGCCGGGAGACACAGGCCACAGTGCACGCAGTCGAGCGACTTCGCGTAGATGTCCTCCCAGCCGGCGCGTTGTGCGGCGCGCGGAACGGTTCGCGGCGGGATCCCGGGAGGTGCGGACGCCGCCATCAGACGAGCCCCGCGAAGCGGCCGCGGTTCAGCACGCCGTTCGGGTCGAAGCGCGCCTTGAGCGCGCGGGAGAGTGCTTGCTCCGCCGCCGGCGCCGCGAACACGTCGCGACCGCGCTTGGCGTCGGGCGGGGCCTGCTCGCAGAGATGGCGTCCGCCGCCGGCGCGCGCCGCACGCGCCGCGGCGTCGAAGGTCGCGCCGGCGTCCGCCGCGTTCGCGCGCGCACACACGAGACCCAGACCGGGCAGCACCAGCAGCTCGGCACCCACCTCGCGCAGCACGGCCACAGCCGCCGCCAGCCCACTCGGAACCGCTGACACGGCGAAGCGAAGCGTGTTCGGCAGACCCGCGAAGCGGCGCGTCGCCACCGCGTCGCGCAGCGCCGGATCGGCGTGGCGCAGGCCAGCCCGCGCCAGCTCCTGCGCATCGCGCTCGACGCTCGCGGCGTCGCCGGCGAGCTCGACCGTCAGACGCAGCCCGCGCGTCTCCTCGCAGAGCAGGCACGAGCGCGCGGTCACGCAGCGCGCGGCCGCAACACCCTGCGCAATCGCGTCCGCATCGCCCTGCTCGTCGCCCGAGAGCACGCGCACCGCCGCCGGCCGCGGGCGCAGCCGCAGCCAGGCACCGGTGATCACACCGAGCGAGCCGAGCGAGCCGGTGTAGAGCTTCGCCATGTCGTAGCCGGTCACGTTCTTCACCACTCTACCCCCGCACCGCGTGCGGAGACCGTCGCCGAGCACCACTTCGCAGCCGAGCACGACGTCGCGCGGGCGCCCGAAGCCCTGCGCGCGCGGCGCGAGCACCGCGGTGGCGAGCGCGCCGCCGAGCGTGCCGCCGCGGCCGGCGTCGTCGAGCGGCAGCTCCCAGCCGGCGTCGTGCACCTGGCGGCGCAGCTCCGACAGCGGCGTGCCCGCGCCCGCGTGGCAGACCCCCTCGCTCGCGTCGAGCTGATCGACGCCCGCAAACGCCTCCAGCGAGAGGAAGCAATCGGCGCGGCGGGGCAGGTTGCCGAGACCCAGCTGGGTTCCCGCACCGCGTGGAATCGCCGCACAGCGCGCCTCGCCTAGCGTCACCAGCGCAGCCGAGAGCGCCTCGGCATCGCGCGGCACGAGCGTCGCATTCACCGGAACTCCGTCGACGGGCACCGGATCGTGGAAGCGCAGCGCCTCCCCCAGTGACGGAGCCAGAGCTTCCAAATCACCCACAGGTCAATCCAGCGGGACCCGGTCATAGCCGCGGGCCTTGGGATTCGATTCAGCGCAGAAGCGCGTGGTCGGAAAGATCTTGCCCGGGTTGCAGACGCGGTTCGGGTCGAAGGTGGCGCGCAGCCGCTTCATCGCGTCGAGGTCGGCCTCCCCGAAGACGAGCGAGATGAACTCGCGCTTCTCGGTGCCGACGCCGTGCTCGCCGGTGATCACGCCGCCGGCCGCGACGCACACCGCGAGGATCTCCGCGCCCGCGGCCAGCACGCGCGCGAGCTCGTCGGGATCGCGCCGGTCGAAGGAGATGTTGGGGTGGAGGTTGCCGTCGCCGGCGTGGAAGACGTTCGACAGCGTGAGGCGATAGCGGTCGCCGATCTCGCACACCTTGCCGAGCACCACCGGCAGCGCGGTGCGCGGCACGACCGCGTCGTGCACGTAGAGATCGGGGGCGAGGCGCCCCATCGCGCCGAACGCGCCTTTGCGCGCGCGCCAGAAGCGCTGGCGCTCCGCCTCGTCGCGGGCGACCTCGACGCGGTCGGCGCCGGCGCTGCTGCACAGCTCGCGCACGCGCTCCACCTGCGCGGGTAGCGCGACGGCCGGTCCGTCGAGCTCGGCGATCAGGATCGCGCCGGCGTCGCGCGGGAGCCCCGCTGCGTACACCGAGTCCTCGACGGCGCGGATCGTGCGCTGATCGATGATCTCGAGCGCCGCCGGCACGAGACCCGCCTCGATCACGCTGCCCACCGCGCGGCACGCGGAGACCACGTCCGGGAAGATCGCGAGCAGCGTCTCCACGCATTCGGGGATCGGCTCGAGGCGCACGGTGATCGCCGTGACGATGCCGAGTGTGCCCTCGCTGCCGACGATCGCGCCGACCCAGTCGAAGCCCGGCGCGAAGCCGGAGGCACTTCCCAGCTCGAAGCAGCTTCCGTCCGGCAGCACCAGCTCGAGCGCGAGGACATGCTGCGTGGTGGTCCCGTATTTCAGCGTGTGGGGGCCGCCCGCGTTCTCGGCGACGTTGCCGCCTAGCGTGCAGGCGAGCTGGCTCGACGGATCGGGCGCGTACAAGAGCCCGTGGGGTCGCGCTGCGACCGACAGGTCGGCATTCACGACCCCGGGCTCGACGACGGCGAGCCGGTTGTGCGGGTCGAGCGCGAGGATCCGGTTCAAGCGCGAGCACTCGATCACGACCGCGCCGTCGTTCGCGAGCGCGCCTCCCGACAACCCGGTCCCCGCGCCGCGCGGCACGAACGGCACCTCGTGCCGGCCGCAGGCGCGCACCAGCTCCTGTACCTCTTCCCGAGACTCGGGAAACACCACCGCGGTCGGCTCCGCGGTGTGCGAGGTCAGGCCGTCGCACTCGTAGACCAGCAGCTCTTCGCGGCGATGCAGGCAGCGCGCGGCGCCGACGACCGCCTCGAGGGCGTCGATCAGCGGCGAGCTCAAGCGAGCCCCAGCCGCTCCATGTCCTCTTCCGAGAGCCCCAGGTGGTGGCCGATCTCGTGGCGCAGCGTGATCTGGATCTGGTCGATCAGCTCGTCGCGATCGCGGCAGATCTTCTCGAGGTTCTTCTTGAACAGGATCACGCGGGTCACGTCGGTGGGCTGGTGGGTGGGGCCCGCCTCGGTGCGCGGCGTGCCGATGTAGATGCCGAGGATCTGCGGCGAGACGCTCTCGTCGCCCATCAGATCCTCCGACGGATGGTCCTCGACCAGCACCGGGACGTCCTCGACGTATTCGCGAATCGAGCGCGGCAGGTTGTCGATCGCGTCGGAGACCGCGCGGCGGAAGAACTCGCCGTCGACCGAGACCGGCAACGGGTACTGCTGGGGATCCAGCGCATTGGCGGCCTCGAACGCGCGCTCGGCGCCTTCCGCCTCGCCCACGCGCTCGAGCACCAGCGCGAGGTGGTAGAGGGCGTGGCCCGACTCGGGATCGAGCGCGGTGGCCGTCTCGAGCGATCGGCGCGCGTCCTCGAAGCGCCCGAGCTCGAACAGGATCTGGCCGTCGAACGCCCGGTAGACCGGAACCTCGCCGGCGGTCTTCATCGCGCGGCGGGTCAGGAACAGCGCCCCTTCCAGATCGTCGAGGTAGAAGACGGCCTTCGCCTTGAGGTAGTAGACCTCGCCCTCGCTTCCCTTGTCGAGGCGCGGGAGCTCCGTCTGGCCCCCGAGCAGCTCGTCGCACAGCGCGACCGCCTGCTCGTACTCGCCCATGTCCTCGACCAGCAGCTCGGCGCGGTTCAGGTGGGCGGTGATGAACTTTGGATCGGCCTTGAGCGAGGTCTCGAACTCGTAAAGGGCCTCTTCGGTCCGACCCTCGTCCCACAGGATCTCACCGCGCCCGTTGTGGGCCTCGGCACCGTCGGGGTGGGCGCGCAGCGCTTCTTCGAGCCAGGCGAGCGCTTCGTCGGTGCGCCCGCCGTGGGAAGCCTCCATCGCCTGATCGAGACAATCCCAGTACCGATCGTTGTTCTTCATGCCCCGTCCGCTGGAGTTGGGGGGGAGGTCCCCAGCCGGTTGGTCGACGGCGCATCATAGCAGAACGCGGTGGGGAGATTCCGCCGACACCTCCGTCGGCGCAGAATTACAACCCATTGATTTAAATGAAGAAAAACTTGTTCTACCGAAATGGAATCCGGGGTTCCCCAAGGGGAACTAACACCCGCGGCGACCTACGAGTGCTCTGCGAGCACCAGGAGACGCTGGCAGTTGTGGCACGCGATCAGCACGGCGCCTCGACGCAGCTCGATCAGCTGCTGCGGCGGCAGACCAACGCGACAGCCCAAGCACCTTCCCTTCTCGGCGATCGCCACCGCCGGACGGCGGCGCGTCGCGATCTTCGCGTAGCGCTGGAGCAGCGCCGCGTCGACGCCGTCGGCAAGGCCGTCGCGATCGCGGCGAAGGTTGCAGAGCGTCTGATCGAGCGCCTTCTCCCGCTCGGCGAGCGCGCGCTCCTGCTGCGCCGTCCGGTCGTCGATGCCCTTCGCCGCGCTGCGCGACCGGTCGAGCACCGCGCGCACGGCCTCGATGCCCTCCATCGCCTCGAGAATCTTCGTCTCGGCGTCGGAGATGGCGGCGCGCGCCTGATCGATCTCGTGGAGCAGCACCGTGTAAGCGGCGTTGCTCTTGATCTGGTGCTGCTGGCCCTCGAGCTTGGCCCTCAGTGCCTCGCGGTCGGCTACGGTGGCTTCGTACCGGCGCTGCTCCTGCTCGGCCGCGGTCACCGCCGCCTGCGCCGCCTCGATCGCGGCGAGACCCTTCTGGCGCTCCAGGATCAGCGCCTCGCGAGCGGCGGGCAGGCCCGCCTGCTCTTCTTCGAGCTCTGCGATCTGGACGTCGACGCGCGACAGTTCGAGCAGGGCTTGGATCCCTTGGATCATGGATGCCTCGTGGAGCGGCCGCCGGGAGGATATCGTCGCGGGCTCCGGATGCGAAGCACTTTCGGGAGCGGCGGACCTCGAGCGTGAATCCGACCTCCGCCGGTCCGGGGTCCGCCATGAACGTTCCGCTCGTCGATCTGCGCGCCGCCTTCGCCCCGGTGAAGGAGCAGGTGTTCCGCGAGTTCGAGGCGATTCTCGACGGCATGCAGCTCTTCCAGGGCCCCCACACGGTGGCCTTCGAGGAGGAGTTCGCCGCCTACTGCGGCGCGGCCCACGGCGTCGGCGTGTCGAACGGAACCGACGCGCTGTTCGCGGCGCTGCTCGCCTGCGGCGTGGGCCCGGGCGACGAGGTGATCGCTCCGGCGCACACCTTCTTCGCGACGATCGAGGCGATCGTGCACGCGGGCGCCACTCCAGTGCTCGCCGACGTCGAGCGCGACACGCTCACCCTCGACCCGGCCGCCGTGCGCGCGGCCGTCACCGACCGCACTCGCGCGATCGTGCCGGTGCATCTCTACGGGCAGGCCGCGGACATGGACCCGATCCTCGAGATCGCACACGAGCGCGAGCTGCGTGTTGTGGAGGACGCGGCTCAGGCGCACGGCGCCCGGTACAAGGGGCGCCCGTGCGGGAGCCTCGGCGACGCCGCGAGCTTCAGCTTCTATTTCACGAAGAATCTCGGCGGCGTCGGCGAGGGCGGCTTCGTCTCCACCAACGATCCGGCGATCGCCGAGCAGGTGCGCCTGCTGCGACACCACGGGCACGTCTCGAAGTTCGAGCACGCGATCATCGGCTACAACCTGCGCCTCGACGAGCTTCAGGCCGCGGTGCTGCGCGCGAAGCTTCCCGGACTCGACGCCGGCAATGCGCGGCGCCGCGCCCACGCGGCGCATTACGACGCGCTGTTCGCGGGCTCGGCGGTGGAGGTGCCGGAGTGCCGCCCCGGCAACGACCACGTCTACCACGTGTACGCGCTGCGCGCGCCGCGGCGCGACGCACT
>CAZPNB010000031.1:0-10501 GCA_964587305.1 uncultured Spirochaetales bacterium
CCGACAGCCACATCTCGTCCAGCTCTTCGTCGGCGACGCCCGTCAGCACCAGCAGATCGCGCGCGCGCGTCGCCGCGACGTAGGCGAGGCGCACCGCTTCGGCGCGGTCGCGCGCCAGCTCGACCACGCGCGCGTCGAGCAGCTCGCGCGGCGCGCAGCCCGCCAGCGGCTCCGCCCACAGCGAGCGCTCCGGGTCGACGTGTCGGCTCGCCTGTTCGCGCGTCGCGTTGCAAGTCGGATCGCACAGCACCACGACCGGAAACTCGAGCCCCTTCGCGCGGTGCGCGGTCATGATCCGCACGCCCTCGGTGCCCTCCTCGACGACCGCGGCATCCTCAGCCTCTCCGCGCCCGGCCTCGTCTTCGAGCCGGTCGACGAACGCGCGGAACGACGGCGCTCCCTGCCGTTCGAAGCGCCGCGCCAGATCCAGCACGCGCAGGCAGTTCGCGAGCGCCTGCTCTCCCGTCGGCCAGATCGCCAGCCCGGCGTGCGCACGCACGGCCTCGAGCAGCTGCGCGGTGGTGTCGGCGATCGGCCGGCGGTTGCGGCCGCGGTGCAGCCACGCGAGCACGTCGAGCGCGTCACCGACCTCGCGCAGCGATGCTTCCGGCAGCGCCTCGCCGCGCGGCGCCAGCGGGTGCAGCGTCCCGCGCTCGGCGCGCCAGCCGAGCAGCACATCGTCGCTCAGCGCGAACAGCGGGCCGCGCAGCGCCGCGTAGACGGAGAACTCATCGCCCGGCCACTCGATCGCGGTGAGCGCGTTGCGCAGCGCGATCACCTCCTCGCGGTCGTGGAACGAGCGGCCGCCGACCAGCACGTGCGGCACACGGCGCGCCTCGAGCGCGCGCACGTAGGGCCGCGTGACGTCGTCATGGAAGGACTTGAAGCGCCGGAACAGCAGGCACACGTGGCGCGCGCGCACCGGGACGCGCGCGCCTTCCTCCTCGACGGTCCAGCCGCTCTCGCCCACCAGCCACGCGACGAAGGCCCCCACCGCGTCGGGCAGCGAGCTCTCGATCTTCCACTTCACAACCGTCCCGTAGTCGCCGTAGGGCTGCGGCGCGGGCACCACGACGACAGCAGGCTGCGACGGCACGTCGTCGCGCACCGCCTCGAGCGGCACGTAGTGCGCCTGGCTGCGGTCGTCGGCGCCCTGCATCTGCGGCGCGAACGCCGCGTTCACGGCCTGCTGGATCGCAGGCACCGCGCGGAAGCTCGCGCGCAGCGCGAGCACCTCGGCGCCGTGGCGCAGCAGGCGCTCCTTCGTCTGCTCGTAGACCGCGACGTCGGCGCGGCGGAAGCGGTAGATCGATTGCTTCGGATCGCCGACCAGGAACAATCGCCCCGCGGCCGGTATCGCGTTGCGCCAGTCGCGCTCGGCCGGGTCGTCGGAGACGAGCAGCAGCAGGATCTCGGCCTGGAGCGGGTCGGTGTCCTGGAACTCGTCGACGAAATAGTGCGTGAAGCGGCGCCGCAGATCGGCGCGCACTCCGGCGTCGCGCACCAACAGGTCGCGGGTGCGGATCAGCAGGTCGACGAAATCGAGCACACCGGCGGCGCGCTTGTGCTCCTCGAACCTCTCCACCACCGGGAGCAGCTCCGGCTGGAGGCAGGCGGCGAGGTCGGCGTCACAGTCGTCGAGTAGCCGGCGGAGGCGCTCCGCGGTGGCGTCGCGCCGGGCGATCACGTCGGCGCGCAGAATCCCCGGCGCGAACTCGCGCCGGTTGCGGCCGGTGTAGTGCCACCCCGTGCTCCGCGTCCGCGCGAGGTCGCGCAGCAGCGCCTCGAGCCCATCGTGGTCGCGCCCGCGCACCTCCTCGCGCCGGCGGTTCTCGTTGGCGAAGCGCGCCACGTTGGCGAGGTTCTTCGTCAGCCAGTCGTCGGGCGCGTGAGCGACAGGAACCAGGGCGGCCAGCCCCTCCAGATCCTCGATCACCGCGTCGATCGCGGCCTCGCGCTCGAACGGGTCGCGGCGCCAGCGCGCGGTGAAGTCGCGGTGCTCGATCAGCGTGCGCGCGGCGACGAGCAATGTCTCGCGCGCGCCGCGCGCCTCGGGCCCGCGCGAACGCCGGCGCAGCAGGCGGCGCACGCCTTCGGGCGGATCGGCGAGCGCGTGCTGGAACCAGTCGTCGAACGCCCGCTCGAGCAGTCGCGCCGACTCGTCGGGCGATGCCACGGCGAACAGCGGATCGACGCCCGCCTCGACCGGACGCTCCTGGAGCAGGTCGCCGCAAAAAGCGTGGATGGTGGCGATCCGGGCGAGCTCGAGCTGTTCGAGTGCTTGGTCGAGACGACGCCGCTCCTCGCCCGCGGGCTCGGTCGCAGCCCGCGCGCGCTCGAGCTCGCCGCGCAGGCGCAGCCGCATCTCGCCCGCCGCCTTGTCGGTGAAGGTCAGCGCGACGATCGCGTCGAGCGATGCGCGGCCGCTGCGCAACAGAGCCACGATCCGCCCGACGAGCGCGGTCGTCTTGCCGGTCCCGGCGGCGGCCTCGACGAACAGCGTCGTGTCGAGGTCTTCGACGATCCGGCGGCGGGCCAGGGCGTCGGGCAGCGGCGCGTTCACGGCAGCTCGCGCAGTGCGTGGAGCGGCTGGAGCGGAGGCGCGTACTTGCGCGCGGTGCGCAGCTCCTCGTACGGACCGCATACCGGGCGGTAGTCGCACCACTGGCACGCGCCCCGGTCGGGCGCGGCGGGCAGGAACGGCTCGGCGAGTGCTTCGCCCACCGTCTTCGCGACTACCCCGGCCGCGGCGCGCGCCGCCGCATCGAGCGGAACCAGGCGCTCCTCGAAGCCGCCCGCGGACGTGCAGTAGTAGAGCCGGCCCGACTCGACCGCGGCACCCGGGAACAACTTCTCGACCGCGAGCGCGTACAGCACTGGCTGGAGCGCGCGCCCGCCGTCGACGATGCCGCCAGCCTTGAAGCGCTCCTTGCCGGTCTTGTGGTCGGTGACGCGCAGCCGGCCATCTGCGGCGCGCTCGACGAGATCGATCGAGCCGCGCAGACACAGCCCGGCGTCGAGCGTGACCGGCGCCTCGCTCGAGGCCGGGTCGGCACCGCGCCGCCCCGGAAGGCCGAAGGCCAGCTCGAAGCGCCACGGCACGAAGCCCGAGATGTCCTCGCTGGCGCGGCGGAGCCACTCGCGGAGGTCGGCGCGCACCGACTGCACGCCATCGCTCCACACCCGCTCGATCGCCGGCGCGAGATCGTCCTTGTAGCGCGCGGCGACTTTTTCGAGCACGCCGTCGAGATGAGTCCACGCGGCCGCGAGCCGCGCAGCGGTCACCGGCAACAGCCCCGCGTCGCGCAGCTCGCCCTGCAATTCGAACTGCACATCGTGCACCAGCGAGCCGCGCTGTAGCGGGTCGAGCTCTTCGATCGCCTCGGGCTCTTCGCGCGGCGCGAGCTTCCAGATCGAGTACAGGAAGAACTTGTACGGACAGGCCGCGTAGCTCTGGAGCGCGGTCGGCGAGTAGCTGCGCGCGGTGAGCGCGTGCGCCGCGAGCGCGCGACGACCGGCGTCGATCGGCTTCACCAACCCGTCGGCCACCGTCCAGCCGTCGAGCCAACGCCGCGCGCGGAAGCGCAGCGCGCGGCCGAGATGTGGGTTCGCGCCGAGCAGGTAACGCGCGGTGCCGATGCGGCCGGCCGCGCCGGCGTCCTCGAGCGTCGCGAGCCGCGCGAGGTCGTACTCCGCCGCGTCGATCGCGTCACTGGGATCCTCGGGCGCGGGCCAGCCCAGGCGGGCTTCGCCCTGCGTCTCCGCGCGGCGCGCCAGCTCGTCGAAGCCGGGTAGCGCCCCCTCGGCGGCGCGCAGCGCCTCGAGCGCGTAGAACGACGGCACCCGCGGTCGCCCGCCGTCGACGTCGAGGCGCGGGAACGAGAGCACACAGCGCTCGCGCGCAGCGCCGACCGCGAGGCGCAGCGCCAAGCGCTCCGCCTCGAGGCGGTGCGCGTTGATCGCGAGACCGGCGCCGAGCTGCTCGCGCACCGGATCGAGCAGGATCGGCTCTTCGCTGATCTTGCGCGGGAAGAGCTTCTCGGCGAGGCCGGGCACGAACACGACGTCGAAGGCGAGGCCGCGCGCGGCGTCGGTCGGCGCGACGTACACCTTGCCGTAGCGCGTGCCGGACGGCGGGCTGGCGACCTGCGAGAGGCGCGGCGTCAGCACGAGCTGCACCTCGCGCAGCCCGACCGGACCCACCCCCGCCATTGGCGCCAGCTCGGACAACACCGACTGCACCCGCTCCGGGCTGCGCAGCGCGCGCGCCGCGAGCGCCGACAGCGCATCGATCCATCCTCCCCAGCTCGCGGCCGCCGGCAGCTCGGCCAGCATCTCCACGAGCGGAAGTGCAAACGCGCGCAGCTCGGCGAGATCGGTCCGGTTGCGGCGCAGGCGCGCGGCGGTCGGACCGTCGGGATCCTCGACCGCCGCGAGGTCGAGCTCGAGCTCGCGGGCGAGTCCGTCCAGGCGGCGCTCCCAGCGGTCGCGGCCGCCGATCACCGCCGCGTCGACGAGCAGCCGCTCCCAGCGGCGCGGCGCCGGAAGACTGCCGTCGCCGCGAGCCGGATCGGGATCGCTTTCGTCCAGAGAATCGTCGGGCGCCGCGCCGAGTCGCAGGGCGACGAGCTCCTCGTCGGGCGCCACCCAGCGCTCGCCGGAAGCAGCGGCGGACGGCGGCTCGCCCGCCGGCGCGCGCTGCGGAACTTCGCCTAGCGACAGATACTCGGCGAAGCGGCGCGCCGACAGCCCTTCTGCCGCACATGCGAGCAGCGCGATCAGCGCGCGGCCGCTCGGATCGGGCCGCCGCGTGCCGCGCGCGAAGTGCGCCGGAACACCGGCGCGGCGCAGCGCCTCGACGAGGAACGGGCCGTAGGCATCGGGCGAGCGCAGCAGCACCGCGATGCGATCGAATGGGATCCCGTCGCGCGCAGCGACGTGGATCCGCCGCGCGATCTCGACGCACTCGCGGCTCTCGCCGGGCGCCGAGAGCATTTGCACCGACGCGTCGCGCGGCTGCGGCGACGGCGCGCTCTCTTCGAACAGGTGCTGCTGCAACGCGCGCAGCGGGGTCGCGGACGGCGACGCTTCGAGCGGCTCGGCGCGCACGCCGAGCACGGCCTCGAAGTGCTCGCGCGCGCGCGCGTCGCCTCGAGGAAGCGTCGCGAGACATTCCGGGGCACGCGCGACTACGGCTTCGAGCAACGCCCTCTGGGTGGCAGTAGGCGCGGGCAGATCGAGCAGCAAGAGCGGGAGCCCTTGCCACGCACTGCGCTGCGGTAAACGTGCCTCCGCCGCCGCGAGCCGTTCCACGGCCGCGCGATCGGCGAGCCCGGCGGCGGCGAGTGCTGTGTCGTAGGCATCGAGCAGCCGGGCCAGCTCGGGCGCCTCGCCGGTGAGCGCTGTCGGCGCGAGACCCGCTCCGCGCACCTCCTCCAGCACCGCGACCACCGCGCGCGCCAGCCCCGGTCCGCGCCCGGCGCCGGCGAAGCGGCCGAGCGCTCCGCGTTCGCGCAGCTCGTGGAGCACGCGCGTGACCACGGCCTCCGCTGCGAGGCGGCCGACGGGAACCCACCCCCGCTCGGCCAGCGCACGCCCGGCGAGCACCGCCGCGAGGCGCGGCATCGTGGTGCGATGCCAGCCGAACACACCACCGGCGTCGAGCGCGGCATGGCGCACGAGATCGGACGCGGCGTCGGCGCTCGCGCCGACGATCAACACCTCCTCGCAAGGCAAGCACTCGCGCAGCCAGGCGCGGGCGACCTCGAGCCGGTGCTCGGTGCAGGGCGAAACGACCAATCGGTGTGATCGGTGTGACGGGCGTGGCGCGAGCGACATGGCGGCAGGGTACACCCTCGGTAGCATCCGCTCACGATGCGACGCGACGAGATGCTGGCCCGCCTCGACCGCGAGAGCTTCGAGATCATCGTGATCGGCGGCGGCGCGTCCGGGCTGGGTATCGCCGTCGACGCCGCGAGCCGCGGCTACCGCACGCTCTTGCTCGAGGCGCACGACTTCGCGAAGGGCACGTCGAGTCGCAGCACCAAGCTGGTGCACGGCGGCGTGCGCTATCTGGAGCAGCTGAACTTCTCGCTGGTCAGCGAGGCGCTGCGCGAGCGGGGGCTCCTGTACCGCAACGCCCCCCACCTGGTGTCGAATCTCGGCTTCGTCGTGCCGCGCTATCGCTGGTGGCAGGGCCCGTTCTACGGGATCGGGCTCAAGCTCTACGACGCGCTCGCCGGTGACCTCAACCTGGCGCCCAGCCGCGGCCTCGACCGCGAAGAGACGGTCGCGGCGATCCCGAACATCGAGCAGGAGGATCTGATCGGCGGGACGATCTACCACGACGCGCAGTTCGACGATGCGCGGATGGCGATCCACCTGGCGCTCACCGCCGCCGATCACGGCGCCGTGCTGATCAACTACATGGAAGTGGTGGAGATCCTCAAGGCGGGCGGCGGCGACGGCCACACCTGCGGCGTGGTGGCCCGCGACGCCGAGACCGGCGCGCTGCGCCGCATCCTCGCGAACGTGGTCGTGAACGCGACCGGCATCTTCGCGGACACGCTGCGCTGGCTGGATCAACCCGAGGTGACGCCGATGACCTCGCCTAGCCAGGGCATCCACCTGGTGCTCGACGCGTCGTTCCAGCCCGGACCCAACGCGATCATGGTCCCGCAGACCGACGACGGCCGCGTGCTGTTTCTGATTCCGTGGCATGGTCGGGTGCTGGTCGGCACGACCGACACGCCGATGCCGGAGGCCGAGATCGAGCCGCGCGCGCTGCCCGAGGAGGTGGACTTCGTGCTGCGCAACGCGGGCCGTTATCTCGCGAAGGATCCCGGGCGCGGTGACGTGCTCTCGGTGTTCGCGGGCCAGCGGCCGCTGGTACGCGGCGACGACGCCGACACCAAGAAGATCTCGCGCGAGCACGCGGTCGTGGTGAGCAACTCGGGCCTGGTGACGATTCTCGGCGGCAAGTGGACCACCTACCGCAAGATGGCCGAGGACACGCTGGCCGACGCGATCGCGGTGGGCGGCCTTCCGATGCGCCCTTGCGTCACCGAGTCGCTGCGCCTGCACGCGAGCCTCGAGCGCGACGACCCGGCGTTCCCGGCCGAGGTCGCTCGGCGCGTCTACGGCTCCGATCTCGCTGCGGTCGAGGCGCTCGCAGCGGACGACCCGCGGCTCGCCGAGCCGCTGCACCCCCGTCTCCCGTGCACCGGTGCACAGATCGTGTGGGGCGCCCGGCACGAGATGGCGCGCAGCGTCGAGGATGTGCTCGCGCGCCGCACCCGCGCACTGCTGCTCGACGCGCGCGCCGCGCAGGAGATCGCCCCGCGCGCGGCCGAGCTGCTGGCGGCGGAGCTGGGCCACGACGCCGCGTGGGTCGCGCAACAGATCGCGTCGTTCCGCGCACTCGCGCGCGGTTACCTGCTGGATGACTGACGCGCACGCGCGAAGCGCGACACCGGCCCGCGTCAAGCGAGGCGGGCTGTGGGCCGCGATCCGGCAGCGCACCGCGGCCGCGCTCGCCAGCGGCGCGCTCGAGCCGATCGAGACCGAGACCGTCGCCGCGCCCGACGGCGGCATCCCGTTTGCGGTGCGCGTCGTTCGCGCGCCCAGACGAAAGGAGCGTGCGCCGGCGCCGAGCGAGCGGCCTGACCCGTTCCTGCCGCCCGAGCGCGATCTCGTCGTCGGCGGGATCGGCGCGGCCCACGTCTGCTTGCTGAACAAGTATCCGGCGATCCCGCACCACGCGTTGATCGCCACGCGGGAGTTCGAAGACCAGGAGTCGCCGCTCACGCGCGGTGATTTCGAGGTGCTCTGGACGTGTCTGCTCGAGAAGAACGGCCTCGTCTTCTACAACGCGGGTGCGATCGCCGGCGCGAGCGAGCGCCATCGGCACCTCCAGCTCGTACCGACGCCGCTCGCCGATCCGCCGCTAGCGACACCACTCGACGCGGTATTGGGCGACGCCCACTTCGAAGGTGGCATCGGGCGCGTCGCGTCGCTGCCGTTCCTGCACGGGCTCGGGCGGCTGCGCGCGATCGCGAACCACGCACCCGCGGACGCGGCCCCGGTGCTGCTCGGTCTCTACCAGGAGCTCGCGCGCGCGTTCGGCTGCCATCGACACGGCCAGCCCTACAACCTGCTCGTCTGCCGCGATTGGATGCTGCTCGTGCCTCGCGCGCACGCCCAGTGGCGGGGCGTGAGCGTGAACGCGCTCGGGTTCGCCGGTGCGCTGATGGTGCCGGGCCGCGAGGAGCTCGAAACGCTGCACCGCGAGGGCACGCTGCGCGTGCTGGCCCGGATGGCGGTGCCGATCGGCGGCTCCTGACTCGCGCGCGCTGGTGCGACCCGGCGCGGTAGCCCTCGGCAGGTTTTCGCTCGCACAGCGGCTGGTTCACCGGGAAGTAGGTTCCGCATCCGCACCACAGGATCAGCAGTGCGGGGGCACCGGCACGGACCTCACACGTCCTCGAGGTCGAGCAGCTCCACGATCGTCTGCCGCCGGCGGATCAACCGCGGCACGCCGCGCTCGAGCAGAATCTCCGGCGCGTAGGGGCGCGTGTTGTAGTTGCTCGCCATCGACGCGGCGTAGGCGCCCGCGTCGCGGATCACGACTAGATCGCCGACCGCGGCGTCGGGCAGATCGCGCGGCACCACCACCCCGCCGTCTTCCTGCGTGAATACGTCGCCCGATTCGCAGAGCGGGCCGGCGACGACCGTCGGCTGGGTCGGCCCCTGCGCCAGCCCTCCGCCCTGCGCGACGACGTCGATCCCGTGATAGGCACCGTACATCACCGGGCGCGCGAGGTCGTTGAACCCGGCGTCGACTACCACGAAGCGGTTGGCCCCCTCGCGCTTGGTGGCGCGCACGCGCGCGATCAGCACACCCGCCTCGGCCACCAAATAGCGGCCCGGCTCGATCTCGAGGCTCACCGGATGCCCGACGAGCTCCTCGACACGCGCGCGGGCGTCGTTCCACAGCGCGTGCAGCGCCGCGGTGTCGAAGCGCGGGTCGCCGGGCCGATACGGAACCGGCAGCCCGCCGCCACCGGAGATCGCGCGCACGTCGACGCCGAGCGCACGCACCTGCTCGACCATCGCGTCGCACACGCGCCGCAGGTGCTCGAAGTCGACCCCCGCGCCGATGTGCATGTGCAGCCCGACCAGATCGAGCCGGTACTTCTCGACGTGGCGCAGCGCCTCGTCGAGATAGGCGTGCCAGATGCCGTGCTTGCTCCACTCGCCGCCGGTGTTGGTCTTGCGGCTGTGGCCGTGCCCGAAGCCTGGATTCACCCGCAACCAGACGCGATGCCCCGCGCGGCGGCGCCCGAGCTGCTCGAGCACATCGGCCGAGCCGGCGTTCACCGGGATGTCGAGCTCGATTACGCGGTCGAGGGTGGCCTCGTCGATCAGGTCGGCCGTGTAGACGAGACCCGCCCGCTCGCCGTCGCCGTCGTAGCCGGCGCGCAGCGCGCGCTCGATCTCGCCGAGCGACACCGCGTCGACGCACGCGCCGGCCTCGCGCAAGAGGCGCAGCACGTGCACGTTCGAGCACGCCTTCTGCGCATAGCGCACGACGTCGAACGCGCGCAGCGCGGCCAGCCGCTCGAGGATCGTGCCGGCGTCGTAGAGGTAGTAGGGCGTACCGTGCTCAGCGGCAAGCCGGAGCAGCAGTTCGGGATCGAGGACTCTCACGGGCGCCAGTGTATCGGAGTCGCTGCAACGATGGGACTCGGGCACAAGCGCAGGGTCGTTCACTCGATCGGCTGCCCGATGCGCTCCCAGCGTGTTTTGTCGCGAAGCAATGTCCATAGAACAGACGGATTCAGCAGCTGCAAATAGGTCCCGTTGTAGTCCCACGACCAGTACAACTTGATCGCGGGTCCCAATATGTCGTCCGTGTGAACGGTTCCGAAGTAACGGCTGTCATTCGAGTTGTCGCGGTTGTCTCCGACCAGGAAGTAACGCCGCGGCTCCACGACCACAGTTGCCAACGAAGGTGCCATCACGGCAACGTCATCCAAGACGAGATATCTGCGGCCGCCCAGGACCTCCGACCGCATCTGGAAGGATTCACCCCGCGGACCCGTAAAGGTTTCCGCGACTGGTTCGCCGGTTCTCAGCTCGCCGTTCACATACAGCGCGGGTCCGTCGAACCGGATCGTATCCCCGGGAAGCCCAACGATTCGCTTGATGAACGTCTCCGCGGGGAGGTCGGGATTCTGATCCTGCGGCGTGATCCCCGTAGGACTTCGAGCAGCGCGATAAACCACGACATCGCCGCGCGAAGGCGGGGCGGCGCGGTAGGCGCGGGGATCGACTAAGAGATGGTCCCCAATGAGCAGCGTCGGTAACATATCTGACGATGGAGCGTAGTAGGACCGCGGAAGCTCGCGATCGCTCCACCACTCGACCGCGAAGGCAAGGGGCATCCACGCGAAGACGTACCCCATACACACGAGAAAGACCGAGCCTCGCCTCAGGAAGC
>CAZPNB010000032.1:0-3466 GCA_964587305.1 uncultured Spirochaetales bacterium
CGGGTCGACTGGTGCAGCGCGCGCGCCAGCGCGGGGTGGAGGATGTCGTTCACCAGCGTCGACTTGCCGGCGCCCGAGACCCCGGTCACCGCCGTCAACACGCCGAGCGGGAACTCGACGTCGAGGTCTCGTAGATTGTTCTCGGACGCGCCGGCGATCTTGAGGCTGCCGGTCGCGGCGCGCCGCGCGGCGGGCACTGCGATCGATTTGCGCCCCGAGAGATAGGCGCCGGTCAGCGACTTCGCGTTGCGCTCGAGGCTCGCCGGCGTGCCCGCGTGCACGATCTGACCGCCCAGCACGCCGGCGCCCGGGCCGAAGTCGATCACGTGATCGGCGGCGCGGATCGTCTCCTCGTCGTGCTCGACCACGACGACGGTGTTGCCGATGTCGCGCATCCGCTCGAGCGTTGCGAGGAGACGCCGGTTGTCGCGCTGGTGCAGCCCGATCGACGGCTCGTCGAGGATGTAGATCACGCCGGTCAGCTCCGAGCCGACCTGGCTCGCCAGCCGGATCCGCTGTGCCTCGCCGCCGGAGAGCGACGGCCCGGCGCGGTCGAGCGACAGATAGCCGAGGCCGACGGCCGCCAGGAAGTCGAGGCGGCCGCGGATTTCCTTCGACACCTCGGCCGCGATCTGCCGCGCGGCCCCTTCGAGCTCGAGCGCGCCGAAGAACGCGCGCGCCTCCTCGACGGTGTCGGCCGAGACCTCGACGATCGTGCGCCCGGCCAGCCGCACCGCGGCGCTCTCGCGCCGCAGCCGCGTGCCACCGCACGCCGAGCACAGCGTGTCGCCGATGAACTGCGCGTACCAGTGTTTCGCGCGCTCCGAGCTGGCTTGCTTGAAGCGCCGCTCGAGCCGCGGCAGCACGCCCTCCCAGCTCTGCTCGAACTCGCCCTTGCCCGACTTCCCCTGCCACTTCACTGCGAACGTGCGGTCGCCGGCGCCGTGCAGCAGCAGGTCGCGCTGGCGCGGGGGCAGCTTCGCGAATGGCCGGTCCGGGTCGATGCCGAGCTGCACGAGGATCTGGCCGCGGAAGCCGTGCGCCCAGCCGGTCTTCTCGGACACGTTCGCGCCCCACGGCTTGATCGCGCCCTGATCGATCGAGAGCGACTCATCGGGAATCACCAGCCGCGGATCGATCTCCACGCGCGTGCCGAGCCCGTTGCACTCCACGCACATGCCCTGCGGGCTGTTGAACGAGAAGCTCTGCGGTGTCAGTTCGGGAAACGAGATCGCGCAGGTTCCGCACGCCATCTTCTCGGAGAAGACGCGGTCGCCAGCTTCTTCGGTCCACGCGATCAACTGGCCTTCGCCGACGCGCAGCGCGGTCTCGACCGAGTCGGTGAGGCGCGAGAACGCATCGGGCTTGACCGCGATCCGGTCGATCACCGCCTCCACGGTGTGCTTGCGGCGCTTGTCGAGCGCGTCGACCTCTTCGGTGAGCTTCATCTCGCCGTCGACGCGCAGCCGCACGTACCCCGCGCGGCGCAAGTCGCCCAGCAGCTCGCGGTGCTCGCCCTTGCGATTGACGAGCAGGCGCGCCATCAGCACCAGGCGCGTGCCGGCCGGCAGCGACGCCAGCTCGCGCGCGATCTGCTCGGCGGTCTGGCCGCGCACAGGCCGTGCGCAGACGTGGCAGTGCTGGACGCCGACGCGTGCGTACAGCACGCGCAGGTAGTCGGAGATCTCGGTGATCGTGCCGACGGTGGAGCGCGGATTGGTGCCTGTTGTCTTCTGTTCGATCGAGATCGTCGGCGACAGGCCGCGGATCGTGTCGTAGCGCGGCTTCTCCATCTGCCCGAGGAACTGCCGTGCGTAGGCCGACAGCGATTCGACATAACGCCGCTGGCCCTCCGCGTACAGCGTGTCGAACGCGAGCGAAGACTTGCCCGACCCCGACACCCCGGTGAGCACGACGAGCCGCTTCTTCGGGATCCTGACGTCGATCGAGCGGAGATTGTGCTCGCGCGCTCCGCGGATGAGTACGTGATCGAGCTCCATCGGGGATGCGAAGGATAACGGGCTCGGGCCGTCGGCGCCGATCGCCCGCCGACGAAGCCCGGGCGTCGTTGAAGCAGTGTTGGCCACCAGCTCGAGGGCTGGCAGGACCGCCCGCCGGGCCGTCGCCGAGACAGGCGTCCCGAGCCGAGGCCAGCTGGGTTCGGAGCCCGCGGATCGCCCCTTCGGAGGTGGAGCGCGACCCTCAGAACGACAGCGGCGCGGGCCGGCAGTGCTCGCTCACCGGATGATCGCGCCGCTCCGCCTGACAGGCGAGGAAGGAACCGCTCGCGTGGCCCGGCGCAGGCGGCCTCCTGGCCTAACTCTGACCTAGCCGCCCTGTATGTCTAGCCGAATCCGCGACGGCCTCACGCACGCGTGCCCCTGCGCGCCTCGAGCACGGACCTCTCCAGCTCGGCGGTCCACGTCCGAGAAGGAGCACTATGTCAAATTCCCGGGCCCGAGGACCTCGCCTACCTCGTGGGTCTCCACCGCGAGGAGATCGCGCAGAGCGACGCGGAGGTCGGACGCCTGCTGCGCCACCTCGGGGCGCGAGGTCTCGAGCGCGACACGCTCGTCGTGCTGACGGCCGATCACGGCGAGGAGCTGATGGAGCATGGCTGGATCGGGCACATGCGCACCCTCTACGACGAGCTGCTGCAGGTGCCGCTCGTCCTGAGCCTGCCGGGCCGCATCGCGCCGCGCCGGATCGAGGACCCCGTCTCGCTCCTCGACGTGGCCCCGACGATCCTGGCGATCACCGGAACGCCGCCGGGCGACGCGGAAGCGCCCCGCGACGGCGTCTCGCTCGTGCGCGCGTTGCGCGGCGATGCGAGAGCGCCCGCGGAGCGCGCGCTCTACGCCGAGGTCGACTACGCGCCGCCGGAGGGCGGCGATCGCCGCGAAGAGCTCAGCGCGCGCAAGACCGCGCTCATCGGCCGTCGTTGGAAGCTCGTGCACGACCTGCCTTCCGGCCGCTTCGAGCTCTGCGACCGCGAGAGCGACCCGGGCGAACGCCGCGACCTCTGGGGCCGTGCTCCCGAGGGCGAGGGCCTGCGCCGGCACCTGCTCGCCTTCGAGCTCGCCCGCCCGCGCCGCTCCGCGTCGTCGGCGCCGCCTGCGAGCTCCGTCGACCCCGCCGATCTCGAGCGCCTGCGCGAGCTCGGCTATCTGCGGTAGCAGGCCGCTGACGAGGCGGATGCTCAGCGCGAGATCGCCGATCGGGATGGCCTTCTCAGCAACCTGCTAGGGCTGGTCTCCACCCCTCGCGCGCAGCTGCGCACCGAGCGCGACGAATCCCTTCGCGCGCGGCGAGGCCTTGCGCCAGACGAGCCCGATGCGGCGGGTCGGCTCGGGAGCGCGGATGCGGCGCAGCACGATGCCGTCGCGCGGGTGCACCTCCGCCGGGGCGGCGCTCTCCGGTAGGAGAGTGATGCCGAGGCCGCTCGCCACCATCTGGACCAGCGTCG
>CAZPNB010000033.1:0-3007 GCA_964587305.1 uncultured Spirochaetales bacterium
TTCCGAGCGTCGTGAACAGCGACGACTCGAATAGCGGGCCCAAGCGCGTGGGAGCCATCATCACGAATCCGCTGGGCAACGGGCAGAGCCGCCCCTCGTGCAGCAGCTCGAAGGTCGGCTCGCCGCTCTCGAAGCGCACGATCTCGTCGTGCAATCCGAGCAGGGCGCACAGCTCGCCACCGGCAGGCTTCTGGCCAACCAGGCTGTCCGGGCCCCATTCGAGCAGCATGCCGTCGACCCGCTCGGTACGGATCTGGCCGCCGAGCTCGCTCGCGGCCTCGAAGACAGCGACCTCGACCGCGACGCCACGCTGCGCAGCGGAGCGGAGCAGCTCCGACGCGGCGCACAGACCACTGATCCCGCCACCGACGACGACGACGCAGGGCGTGGCTTGCATGTCGCGCTGCGAGTCTCTTAGGATCACACCGATCCGGCCTGATGGCGTCCTGGCTGAAAGGGAATCATAGGTGGCGGCTCGAACCGAGTACAAGCCCTCCTTGATCTCCTGGAATCTCACCAAGAGCTGCAACCTGCGCTGTCCGCACTGCTACATGGACGCGGGTCGCAAGGATGAGGACGAGCTGACGACGGAGGAATGCCTGCGGCTGATCGACGAGATGAAAGCCCTCGGCACGGAGATGCTGATCCTGACCGGCGGCGAGCCGCTTCTGCGCAAGGACATCTACGAGATCGCCCAGGTCGCATCGAGCCACGGAATCTGGGTCGTGATGGGCACCAACGGCGTCCTGGTCACCGACGAGGTCGCCCTGAAGATGATCGAATGCGGTGTCCGAGGTGTGGCCATCAGCATCGATTCGCTCGAGCCCGCGAAGCACGACCATTTCCGTGGCGGGCCGCGTGCGTGGGAGCACTCCGTGCGAGCCATCGACGTCTGTCGGGCGAACGGCCTTCCCGTCGTGGTTCAGACCACGGTCATGGACATGAACTACGCCGAGATTCCGCAAATGCTGGCGTTCGCGCGCGAGAAGGGGGCTTGGTCTTTCAACTTGTATTTTCTGGTCCAGACCGGCCGCGGCCAGCAGATGAACGATCTGTCAGCGGAGCGGACGGAAGCCATGCTGAGCGACCTGGTGGACTGGCAAGACCAGTACCGCCCGATGCTGGTGCGCTCCAAGTGCGCGCCGCAATTCAAGCAGATCGCCTACGAGAAAGGATTGGGAGGCCTGGAGAGCGGCGGCTGCATGGCGGGCACGCAGTACTGTCGGATCACGCCCCAGGGCGATGTGACGCCGTGTCCCTACATGACCGTCGTCGCCGGCAACGTGCGCGACCAGAGCTTTGGCGAGGTTTGGCGGACCTCGCCGGTGCTGCAGCAGCTTCGCGACAAAGAGCAGCTCAAGGGACGCTGTGGCCGCTGTGAGTTCAACGAGCTATGCGGCGGCTGCCGGTGCCGGGCCTATGCCGCCACTGGTGACTATTTGCAAGAAGACCCGGCTTGCCGCTACCAGCCGACCGGACAACCGCTCGAGCTCGCGGAGATTCGCTGGAGCGCGGAAGCCCAGGCCCGACTGGAGCAGATCCCGATCGCCTTCATCCGCGGGAAGGTCAAGCAAGGGTTGGAAGCTTATGCGCAACGCCAGGGGATTCATCTGATCACGCCCGACGTGATGAAGGAAGCATTGCCTGGCGAGGGGCGGCCCCAAGCGTTCGGCAAGACGCCCCCTCTCTGAAGCAGGGCACTCTCGAGAAGAAATCGTTCGGACAACTACCCCCGTAGCGGGCGATCGGGCCGCTCCTGTTCATCATCGGCTGGCGCTCCGCTTCGGACGGACGAGCTTTTCGGCCTCGGCCTCACTCAGATCCTCGGTTGTCTTCTCGAGGAGAAGTGCCGCGAGCTGCATCGGCTCGACGCTCACACCCCCGTGCTCCCGGACCTTGGCCGCGATCTTCTCCAGTCGATCGAGCGTCCGTGGGGCGAGCGGGACGAGCCGCCGCTCGGTCCAGCGGGGATCCGTCGGCCGCCCGCCGCCAGACGGCACGCGGAAGCGGGCCTCGATGTCCGCCAGGATCTGCATCGCCCCGAAGTAGCCGCCCGATGCGGTGACCTTTCCTCGGCGTTCGGCGCCAAGGCCCCTGGCGATCTTGTCCATGTCGAGCTGAGTCTTCATCTCCTACTCCTCTCCGAAGTCGCGTATGGCGCAGTAACATGACCGCGCCGAATCCGATCCACTTCGTCACTCGGGATGCCCCGAAGCTGGAGCTTTGTGGTCCCACTTCGGCGAACTGGATTCAAATCCAGTTGACGACGGGTCGCCGCCGCTGCGTTGCTGGAATTGGGCCATGTGCGGCTCCCCGAAGTCGATGCGCGCCCGCTGCTGATTGTGCGCGCGGCAGCGCAGCGTGATGCCATCGATCGGGTGCGCCCTCGTGTTGGCCCAGGCGTCGATATGGTCGAACTCCAGGAACTCTCGCGAGTCGCAGCGCCGGCCGCCAGTCGAAACGTAGGTGCAGCGGCCAGCGTCGCGCCGCCAGACGGCGCGGCGGATCGCCACGGGGATATGCCGCGAAGGAAGTCCTTCTGGCGACCGGGAGGGATGAGCCGGTTTCAGAATTGAGGTCTCCGCGAACTTCTGCTTGCGCACTCGTTCGAGCAAGGACTTGACCGCGCGAGCCAGGATCTTCCCGAGGTCGCCATCCGGGACCTGATGCCGCATCAGCGCGCGCAGCTCCTGGAGCTGCTCGTACAGCTCGCGGTCGGCCACAAATTGCACCCGGTAGCGTTCAGCTCCGAGCGGCTCCGTCAATCCTTTCGTGGAGGTCGTGTGGCGCAGAGCGGGCGCGGGCTCGCGCGAAGCGCAGGATGCCTGCGGGAGCGCAGCGGCAACAGCCGGCGAGCTCACCGGCTCAGCGATTCGCCGAACCGAAGTGGGCGGGGCTGGCCGTGGATCGCGGTCGGCGAGCAGCCGCCGGATTTCTTCCGCGCTGCGATGCCGGGCAGCTTTGATCAGCTCCGCACCGTTGCTCGACGTAAGCTTTGGCGCCAGCA
>CAZPNB010000034.1:0-6633 GCA_964587305.1 uncultured Spirochaetales bacterium
CACCGGCCGCTCAACCGCAGGTCGTTAGGCGGCGGAGGGCGGACCGATGGACGACAGCCCTACGGCGGTGGCTGAGCGCGTCACCAAGTACGTCGATGACCCCTCGTCGTGCGTGATAAGCGAAACGCAGCTGCAATCCGCGGGCGAACGCAACTGGTCCTCCGCGGACTTGAAAAATTCCACACGGCACATGCCGCGTAGCCCCTTCCGACTGATCTCGTCCGCCGCGTCCAGCACGACAAGAAGCGGGCTCACCTCGACGTGCCAGCCACGTCAGCAGACTACCAGAACATCTGTTGGGACTGCTACGCGCACGGCAAAAAAGATCATCGTCGATAAGCGTGTCGATCCCGTCTGCAAGACGTGCAGGTGGGTCCAGTGTAGTCGGTATGGTGCGTGCCGTGATCCGAAGTCCGGTGGCTGCCCCGACCGGGCCCACCCACAGAGGCAGCCTGGTCGCGCCTAACCAGACGTATCTGGGGAGCCGACCTGCCTGTATCACCGGCCGCGGAAGCGCGGCGGGCGCTTCTCGGTGAAGGCCTTCACGGCCTCCACGTAATCTTCGGTGAACGCGCCGGCGACCATCCGCTCGGCCTCGCCGTCGAGGCACGACTGGAGGTCCTCGGTCAGCGCGCGGTTCAGGTTCTCCTTCATGTAGCGCAGCGCCACCGGCGGGCCCGCCGCGATCTCGCGCGCCCAGGCGAGCGATTCGCGTTCGAGGTCCGCGTCCGGTACGACGCGATTGGCGATCCCGAGCCGCAGGCAGTCGCGCGCGTCGAGGCGCGCGCCGGTGAACATCAGCTCGCGCGCCACCGCCGGACCGACGAGGTGCGTCAAGAACCAGCTCGCCCCGTAGTCGCCCGAGAGCCCGAGACGCGCGTAGGCGGTGGTGACGAACGCGCTGTCAGCGAAGATCCGCAGGTCGCACGCGAGCGCCAGCGCGAAGCCCGCGCCGGCTGCCGGACCGGGCAGCGCCGCGATCACCGGCTTCGCGAGCCGGTGAATCGCCGCAGGCACCTCGTGCTCGCGGCGCAACATCCGCACGCGCGGCTCGCGTTCGGGCGGCGGGCCCTCGGCCATCACCTTCGTGTCACCGCCGGCACAGAAGGCACCACCCGCACCGGTCAGCAAGAGACACCCCACCTCCGGGTCGTCGCCCAGCGCCGGTATCAGCCGGCGCAGCGCCTCCTTGATCTCGAGCGTCAGCGCGTTGCGCGCCTCGGGGCGATGCAGCGTCACCACCGCGACGCGCTGCTCGACGTGACAGCGCACCTGGTCGGTGCCAACCTCCAGCTCGCGCATCTCACGCCGCTGCATCGATGCGTCCAATGGACCCTCCGTGCGCGGCAACGCTACCACGGGTTTCGCGGCGTGGATCGGGAGGAACAACCATGGGACTGCCGGATCCGCCGGCGCTCGGAGCGCGCGCACTGCCCGACGGAACCTACGCCGGCCAGGTCGTGTTGGTGACCGGCGGCGGCACCGGCCTCGGAAAGGCGATGGCCGTCGAGTTCGGCCGGCGCGGCGCGGCGGTCGCGATCGCGTCGCGCAGCGAAGAGCACCTCGCGGCGGGCGTCGCCGCGGTCGCGGCGACCGGCGCGCGCGCGCTCGCCGTCGCCACCGACGTGCGCAAGCCCGAGGCCGTGGCCGCCGCGTTCGACCGCATCGAAGCCGAGCTCGGCCTGCCCGACGTGCTGCTGAACAACGCGGCCGGAAACTTCCCGGTGCCCGCCGAAGACATGAGTCCGAACGCGTGGCGCTCCGTCGTCGAGATCGTGCTCTCGGGCACCTTCCACTGCTCGCGCGAGTTCGGCCGGCGCCACATCGCAGCCGGCACGCCGGGCTCGATCCTGAACGTCGGCGCATCCTACGCGTGGACGGGCGGGCCGGGCTTCGCCCACTCCGCGGCCGCGAAGGCCGGCGTGAAGAACCTGACCGAGACGCTCGCCGTCGAGTGGGGGCCCTACGGCATCCGCGTCAACGGCATCGTGCCGGGGCTGTTCCCGCACGACGACGAGACCCAGGCGATCCGCTCGGTGCCCGAGCGGCGCAAGAACGACGGAGCGCGCTCGCCGGCCGGACGCGTCGGCTACCCGCACGAGCTCGGCTGGGCTGCCACCTTCCTGGCGTCGCCGTATGCGTCCTACATCAGCGGGAACACGCTGGTCGTGGACGGCGCGAACTGGCAGCGCCGCGCGATGCTGATGCCCGAGTTCGTTCCGATCCGCGAACAGCTCGGCAAAGGCCCTTTCGAGGGTTAGTAGGAGGAAGCGCGTGAAACAACCGCCGGCGCTGATCGAGCTGGTGCGCGAGCCCCCGCTGGCGTGGATCGTGCTGAATCACCCCGAGAAGCTGAATGCGTGGAGCTGGGAGTCGGCGCGCCAGATCACTGCGCACGCCGAGGCGCTGCGCTTCGACGACGCGATCCGGGTCGTGATCGTGCGCGCCGAGGGCCGCGCGTTCTGCGCCGGCGTCGACCTCGGAATGCCCGAAGATCGCATCACCGGGCGCTCGCCCGCCGAGAAGACGCGCAACTACTTCGAGCGCTTCCGCTGGGTCCACGAGCGCTTCCAGCTGCTCAGCGAGCTGCCGCAGCCGGTGCTGATGGCGATCCACGGCTACTGCCTCGGCGCCGGGCTCGAGGTGGCGATGATGGGCGACATCCGGATTGCCGCCGACGATGCGCGCTTCGCGCTGCCCGAGCCGAAGGTCGGTGTGTCGATCGACGCCGGCGGCGACCTGCGCCTGGTCGCCGAGATCGGCGCCGGCTGGGCGAAGCTGCTCGCGTTCACCGGGCGCCGCATCGACGCCGGAACCGCGCTGCGGCTGGGTATCGTGCAGGAGGTGGTTCCCCGGGACGTGCTGCGCGAACACGTGCGCGCGCTCGCCCTGGAGATCGCCGCCAACGCGCCGCTGGCCGTCCAGGCGATCAAGCGGACGATCAACTACCGCGCTCAGCAGGGCCTGGCCGAAGCGCTGCGCTTCGAGGCCGCCAGCGCCGCGCCGCTGTTCACGTCCGACGACATGGCGCTCGGCTACAAAGCGATGGCCGCGAAAGAGACGCCGGAGTTCGACGGGAAATAGTCGGCGTGCGGTGTCAGAGCCCCGGCGGATCGAAGCGGCCGTTGCCGTCCACGTCGACAAACACCGGATTGGTGAACGCGGTCGAGACGAATCCGGGTGCGATCACCTCGGTGTACAGCCCGGGATGGGCGCGGATCCACGCGCCGGGTTCCGCGTCGAGTGACGCCCCCGCTTCGAGCGTGATGAACGCGTCGCGCTCGAGCACGAGCGCGGTGGATCCGACCCGCGCCGCCGTCGTGAGCACGACCTCGCCGTTCACCGCAATCCGCACCTCGTCGATCGGCACCCAGTCAGGGCCGTCGACCCCGTACTCGACCCGGACGCGGCCCCGCTCGGCCGGGACCAGGTCGCCGAGCGACCCCCCGTTCACCCGGAGCTGACGCACCCGCGGCCCGGTCGTGCCGAAGCTGCGCCCCTCGCGCAGCGCCGCGTCGAAGCGCAGCGGCTCATCGCCGCGGGCGCCGACCCACACGTAGTTGCGCGGATACGCGGAGAGCTCTTCCGGCGCGTGGGTGTCGGAGTTGGCGGTGGCGGTGCGTCGCTCGCCCTGGCGCAGCAGTGCATACCAGTCGGCGCGGGTCGCGAGATACTGCGGGTATGACGCTCCGTTCATCACTTCGAGCGCGTCGAAATCGACCGCGCGGGTGCGATCGGCGCCGGTGCGGCGCACGAGCGGCTCGTTTTGCGTCGCCTCGAGCGGTTGCTGCGGATCGAAGCTGAGGCCGTTGCCCAGATGCTCGAAGAAGGCGCCGTTCAGATCGCCCTTCGCGACGTTCTCCGGTGTCGGTCGCGGGTGGTTCAGCTGGATCACCCGGGCGCCGTAGTCCCGGCGCAGCTCCGCATAGAGCGCACCCACCGGGCGATTCTGACTGGCGGGAGCGCCGTGACGGTGAGCGTGCGGCGCGTACGGAATCGGCCACGCGTTGTGGTGTCCGATCGTCCACGGGGCCGAAACACTCGGCCCGCTGCCGGTGACCTCGACGCCCTGCACCACCCGGATCCGGCCCGCGATGCCCAGCCGTTCCAGCGCCGGACCGTAATTCGCGACGTGATCGTGGTCGGTCGCGATCAGCACCGAAACACCCTCGGCGACGAAGCGGCGCAGCCGCTCCTCGTTCGGCACCTGCGAGTCGTCGCTGGCCTCGGCGTGCACGTGCAGATCCGCCGACACGAAGCCCGGGAGTGGCTCGAGCGCGTGCAGCGCGAACGGCGGCACGACCGCGCGCGCCGCCGGCTCGCTGAGCTCCACCATCTGCGAGGCGGCCTCCCAGTCGAGGCCGCGCGTCGCGGTGAGGGCATAGCGGCCGGGCGCGAGCGCTATCTCGCCCGGGTCGCGGTCGTTGCCCAGGAATACCACCGCCGACGTCGCGGTGGCGCTCGCGAGCGGAATCCCATCGAGCGTCGCGCCGAGCAGGTCGTCGCCGAAGACCGGATCGGGAGTTCCGTCTCGCCCGCGAATCTCGACGCGCCCGGGGCCGCCGTCGGCGAACGCCGGAGCGAAGACCAGGACTGCCGGCGGCGGAGGCGCTTCGAAGGCCACCGCCGTGTAGCGCCCCGCGTCGACCCGAACGGAGCGGTGCTGCGCCGCGCCGTGCTCGATTCGAAGCTCGGCGGCGTAGTCTCCGGGCGGCAACGCTGCGCGAAACGACACCGCGCCGGGTGCCGATTCGAGACCCACCTGGGTCACCGTCGCGCCACCCGGCGTCCCGACCAGGATCACCGAGTGCCGTCCGCCGACGTCGGCGCTTCCTTCGATGCCGGATGCCAGATCGCCGCTTCCCAGCTCGCGGTGGATCGCCTCGCTGACCGCGGCCAGATCGCGGCGACCCGCCGCGCGCAGCCGCCGCTGCCAGCGCCACGTCTCGCCCGGCGCCAGCTCGTGGAACATCGCCCGCGCGAGCGCGTACAGCCCGAGCTCGTCGACCGGCGGGTCCCCAACCAGGCTGAACACGAGGCTCGCGTGCTCGCCGGCGATGCCGTAGAGCGGCAGCCCGCGCGCGCTGCGCTCGGGCGCGTAGAGCGCGTAGGTGATCGGCGGGAAGTCCGCGGTGCCAACTAGCGCTACGTGCGTGAAGGTCGCGAGCGCGCCGAGCGAGCGCAGGATGTTCGGGGTCATCTCGCGGTGGTCGAAGCCGCGCGCCCGTGAGATATTCAACGCGTCGCCGAGGAATCCGCGACCGCTTCGGCCGCCGCGCATCCACACGTCGCCGAATGCGAAGATCGGCGCCGGCTCGCTGCCCGCGTTGGTCAGCGTGGATTCGATGCGCACGAAGGGCTCGCCCGGACGCACTTCGTAGACCGTCTCGACGCGGACGGCCGACACCTCGCCGGGATCGGGGACGAGCGGATCCAGCGCGCGCGCCCAGCCGCTACCGCGGGGAATCGTGCGCAGGCCCGAGCTGGAAGCACGGATGCGTGCCCAGCCACCTGCTGGATCGACCTCGGCGCGGATCGCGTCATAGCCCACGACCACGCGTTGGGAGAGGTTCACCAGCGGAGACAGTCTCGCGAACTGGTCCTCGCCCGAGCGGTCGCGGAGACCGAAGTCGACGATCGTGCCGCCGTGGGTCAGGATGCCAAATTCGCGCGCCACGTCGTCGATCACCACTTCGACGACGTCGTTCGCGAGCCACCAGTCGCCAACGCCGCCGATCGCGTCCGGCCCGCCCACCTCGCGTTCCACGGCCGTGGCGGGCGTGATCTGCTCTGCGACCAGCTCTGCGACCAGCTCTGCGACCAGCTCTGCGATCAACTCCGCCCGAGCCATGCTTCCGAGCATGGCGACGCCCGCCAGCGCCAGCACCAGCACGACCCGGCTCACTACAGGCGCTTCCAGACGCGCGCGCCGAGCACCGCGACCAGGCCCGCGAACAACCCGGTCGGCGACCAGCCCGCCACGAGAGGCGAGAACGTCCCGCCGTATCCGAGCGAGGTGCCGACGCCGGTCAGTAGCACGTGGGCGACCACGAGAATGCCGCTCACCACCAGCGTGAGCGCCGGAGCCGGGAACGGCGGGCCGGTGACCGCGAACAACAGCACCGAGAACGGCAGCACGATGCAGGCAAGCGACTCGGCGACCTTCACGTGGTAGTCGACGCGCAGCGCGGTGGCGTCGTAGCCGGCGGCATCGACCAACTCGATCTCGCGCGCCAGCTGTCCGAGCGACAAGTGCATCGGGTCGATCTCGGCGGAGAGCTCCTCGCCGAGCGCCGCGTACGAGCGCGCCGGCACGCGCAGTACGTGCTCGTCGGAGAGCTCCAGGCGCGAAGGATCGAGCAGGCGCCAGATGCCGCCGCCGATGTGACGCGCCGCGCGCGCATCGGAGCGGCTCTTCGGCAGCCCGTCCTCGCCGAGGTCGTAGAGGGTGAGATCGACAGCATCGCCACGCTCGAGATCGAAGCGCGCGGCCTCGACCACCTGCGAGCCCACGTGGTGCCACGTGGCCGTCTTTCGGCTCTCGGCGAGCGTCTCGTAGTAGTCCGCCTTGATCTCCGTCTGCTTCAGCTGATCGGCCAGAGCGTTGGTGCGAGGTACAACGACGTTGCGCAG
>CAZPNB010000035.1:0-2800 GCA_964587305.1 uncultured Spirochaetales bacterium
CCTCGCGGTCGAAGACCGCGCGACCAACCGGCGAGTTGCGATCGATGGGTCGTAGCGGGTCTTCTATGCGGATGGAGCCATGATGAGCGGCCAATCGCAGCCCGTCATGCTGAACGAGCCGGATCGCTGCTTCATCAGCGCTGCACACTTGAGCGGCGCTCTTGGCTATCGTGTCCAGTACCGGCTGCAAGTCCGTCGGCGAGCTGGCGATGACGCCCAAGATCTCACTCGTCGCGGTTTGCTGTTCCAGTGACTCCTTGAGTTCTTGGAACAGCCGGACGTTTTCGATGGCGATCACCGATTGGTCGGCAAAAGTCTCCATCAGCTTGATTTGCGCCGGGGTGAAAGGACGCACCTCGGTGCGACGTGCGTTCAGCGTTCCAATGAATTTCCCCTGCTGACGAAGCGGAACAGACAAGAAGGAGCGCCAGCCACGGATGGAACCCAACATTGGGTTATCGTTCTGCTCATGGATATCGGGAATATGGAGCGTGCCATGCTCGCGTACCCAGCGATACTGTGGCTCATCAATGCTGATCTCGATGCGGTTCATGGGCATGGAACCAAAATGAGCCCGCGAAACTAAATTGTTACCCTCTTGGAGTCGCAGCACCACGTCATCAATCCCACAAACCCGGGCCGCGCTCTCGACGATGGCGTCGAGGACCGGCTGCACGTCGGTGGGCGAGCGGCTGATGATTCCGAGCACCTCGGCCGTCGCCGTCTGATGCTCCAGCGCCTCACGCAATTCCGCGTTGCGTTCGCCGAGTTCCTTAAACAAGCGCACGTTCTCGATGGCGATCACCGCCTGGTCGGCGAAGGTGTTGAGAAGTGCGATCTGCTTGTCAGTGAACGGGCGGACCTCTGTGCGGCGGATCATGATGACGCCAATCGGAACACCTTTACTCAGCAGGGGCGTCGCGAGGACTGTCCGACTGCCGCTGCGTTGTTGAATAGCCCTGGCATCCGAGAATTCAGCGTCGATCTCCGACAACACGTCATCGACATGAAGCGTCTGCCGATCCACAATGGCCCGCCCGGAAGGAAAGTTACGACCGATACGTAACGGCTGCCCATCCCCTCCCGGCACAGGGCCAAAATGCGCTACGCGCAGAAGGAAATCACCATCGACGCGCTGGATCACTGCATCGTAGGATTCGCAAAGTCGCGCGGCGTTTTCGGCAATGACATTCAGCACCGGCTGAATGTCAGTGGGTGAGCTAGCGATGACACCCAAGATTTCGCTCGTCGCCGTCTGCTGCTCTAGAGATTCTGTCAGCCCTTGAAACAACCGCACATTCTCAATGGCGATCACGGCTTGGTCAGCGAAAGTTTTAACTAGGTCGATTTGCCGCTCGCTAAATGATTCCACAAAGTCACGCCAAATCGTGATCGTGCCGATCGCTGTTCCTTCCCTCACTAAGGGGACTGCTAAGACTGTGCGCGCACCGGCGTGTCGCCCGGGGCCGTGGTAATCCGGATCCGCTTGCACGTCGAGGCGTTGGAAAGGTTTTCGCTCGAGAAACGCTCGACTATTCAAGCTCCCGGGAACTGGCCGGAAAGGTAGGTCGCGCATAACTGCGATTTCTTCGGGGCTCTCATTGTAATGCGCAACGACTCGGAGGAATTCTCCATCATACTGATAGATGTGACCTTTTTTAGCGCCGGCCAGCCGCACCGCACTTGCGACTACCGCATCAAGCACCGGTTGAATATCCGTCGGCGAGCTAGCGATCACGCACAGGATTTCACTCGTCGCTGTCTGCTGTTCCAGAGATTCTGTCAGCCCTTGAAACAGCCGGGCATTTTCAATGGCGATCACCGCTTGATCGGCAAAGGTTTCAAGCAATTTGATTTGCCGCTCTGAAAAGGGACGGACTTCAGTCCGGCGAATGTGAATTACGCCGAGAGGTACACCGTCGCGCACTAGCGGTGTGGCGAGCGCGGTTCGAATGCCCAATCTGATCCCTCGGGTCACGGAACCCGGAAATTCGGCTGCTGCAGCCGGAAGGTCGTGTACGTGGATCGTTTGCCGATCGATGATCGCCCGGCCAGGTACCGTGCCGCGATCGAAAACTAGCCTCGTGCCTGGTCCACCGACGTGCGAGATCGAGCCGAAGTGGGATACGAAATTTAAGGCATCACCATCGACGCGACTCACCAAGGCGTCGTCGGCATCACACAGCCGCGCAGCGTTTTCAGCAATAGTATCCATTACGGACTGAAGGTCAGCGGGCGCGCGCGCGATCATGCGCAGGATGTCGCCGGTCGCGGACTGCTCCTGCCGGGCCTCGTCGCGCTCGCGCCTTAACTGCTGGTTCTCGCGCCCCAGCTTCGCCTCTTTAGGAGAGGGGCGTGGCGGCTTTGATGGAGATTTTTTACTAGGCATCCTCTACCTAAGTCTAAATCCGAAATTCGAATATCGAAAGCGGCCCCGCGGACCGAAATAAACCCCGCAACGCCAAATCCGAAATTCGAAATCCGAAATCCGAAACAAACGCAGTCAGATAAGTCAAAACGCGAGCAATTCTAAAACGACGAATCCGAATCAGGGTTGTTTGGAACATTTCTTTGTTTTGTTTCCGCTCATTTGAATTTGTTTCGGAATTCGGATTTCGAGTTTCGAACTTATTTGTTCTCAACCTTAGCGCCTTTGCGCCTTTGCGGGAGATATTCTCCGTTGCTCTCCCTAACTTCCTCGTGCGGCGAGCACTCTTTCTACTTCGCCGAGAAAATCTCTTAGGCTGATGGGCTTGGTCTGGTAGCCGTCAAATCCTTCAGCCAACATCGTCTGGCGCTT
>CAZPNB010000036.1:0-2863 GCA_964587305.1 uncultured Spirochaetales bacterium
GGGGTGGTCTCCGCCGCCAACAGCCTGGTCGGCTCTACGGCGAACGATAACGTCGGCTACGGTTGGGGTGGCCAGACAACGCCCTCGAACGGCAACTACGTGGTCTCGAGCAGGAACTGGGACAACGGCGCTGTCGCCGACGCGGGCGCGGCGACCTGGGGCAGCGGCACCAGCGGCGTGACCGGGGTGGTCTCCGCCGCCAACAGCCTGGTCGGTACGACTGCGAGTGCGGATTTGCAGGCGATCGTCGTGGACGACATCAACGGCACGTTCTTCGGCCGGTTCGTTGCGGAAGGCGGTGGGCGGGTGCGGGTCGGCTCGCAGGACATCCTTGCGATCGTGAGTGCAGTCGACATCCCCAACGACCAGGGTGGCTGGCTCCGTTTGACCTTCAATCGCTCGGCCATGGACGCTGCGAACGGCTCGCCCCCGGTAGCGACGTACGGTGTCTGGCGGCACGTGCCGGGCACTTTACTCGCGGGTGTCGGCCAGGCGAATCCGAGCGCGGCACTCACCGCTCGACCGGACGCGCCAAGCACCGAGCGGCTGCGGGCCGCGGTGCCGGCGGGTCTCGACCTGCGGGAGGTGGAAGGCAGGTTCTACGTCACGGGGCACGGCGCGCACGCGGTGGGGATCGCCGCCGCGTTCCCGCCCGGCACCTGGGAGCTGGTGGCGAGCGTCCCGGCACTGCAGCGGGCCCAGTACGTGGTCGCGGTGCCGACCATTTCCAATGCGGCGGCGAATGACTTCGTGGTGACGGCTCACACGACCACGCCCTCGATCTGGTTCGCGAGCGATCCCGCCACCGGACAGTCGGTGGACAACCTGGCGCCGGCGCAGCCGACGCTGCTCACCGCGGCATTCTCGGGTGGACAGACGAACTTGCAATGGGCAGCGAACACCGAGAACGATCTCGGCTCCTACCGCGTCTATCGCGGCACGTCGGCGGACTTCACGCCCGCCATTGGCAACCGGATCGCCACGCCAATCTCCACCAGCTACGCGGACGTGGGCCCGGGGGGGAGCTACTACAAGGTGAGTGCGGTGGACGTGAACGGCAACGAGAGCGGCTTCGCGCTGATCACGCCGGCTGAGACGACCGGAGTGGACGGCGAAAGCCCGGTGGCGTTCGCGCTCGAGGGCGCGCGGCCGAATCCCGCGAACGGAAACGGCCTCCACGTGGCGTTCGCGCTGCCGACAGGGGCCGCCGCCCGACTTGAGTTGCTGGACGTGAGCGGGCGGCGCGTGCTGGCTCGCGAGGTCGGCTCCCTGGGCGCGGGGCGGCACACGGTGAATCTCGCCGAGGGCCGCAGGGTAGCCTCCGGCGTCTACTGGGTGCGCCTGGCCCAAGGGGCGAACCGGCGGACGACGCGGGTGGCGGTGACGCGGTAGTTCGGTTCGCTGCAGCGAATCGCACGGTGCCCCGGGGGACTCCGACCGTTCGGGGCGTCGGCGTCTTTGCGTTGTCGCGGGCGCCGGTAGCGCCGCTCGCCTCGCCACGCGCTATGCCTTTGTTTGCCCGTTTCCGTCGGAACCATCGGGGCCGTGGCGTGGGCGCACGCAGCGGTGCCGACCGCTTGGCGCAGGGCGTCCATCCTCCGAAGCCAGGTGAAGGAGCCGGTTCGAATTCACGATGGTTGGGGACGCAAAGCTTGGATGCCAAATGGATGCCACGCTTCCTGCGTGTCTCCGACTGTCCTCCAGGCTACGTCACATGCCGTGTCATGCGCTTTATTTGCATGGCCATGACCTGCCGCGTGCGGCGCACCACGCTCGCTTGGCATAGGGTGACGCCAGGATCCTGCGGCGGCGCGGCACGCTCAAACCCGCGACTCGCGCGGGGTTGCGAGCCTCGGGGCTCTGGATTGCGCTCGGGGATCGGGCCTCCGAGACCTGGCAGATGCGCGTCTACGGCACCGGTCGAGGGGTGTGCGACGGGCATGGGCAGACTTTACAACTCGGCCTGAGGGACGGGTGGCGGTCAACCGGCCCGGAATCGGCCTGCCTGCGGGCCTACGGACCATACCCGGCCCGCCCGCCCGAGCACCCTATGATAATAGGGTGCGGGTAGTAGGGACGCCCGGGCGGTTCAACCTGTCTTCGCGGCTCCGCCCTCGGCGGTAGGCTGGGATTCCGCCTTGAAGTCGGCGACCATGCCTTTCAGCTTGTCGTACCCGATCTTGAAGCCCTCAGCCCGTAGAGTCTCCCCGAGCGCCTTGACCGACATCCCCGGCCGGTACAGGCGCCGGGCCGCCGACTCGCGGGGGTCGATCTCGATCGGCTTGGGGGCCGCGTTGCGCCCTTTCCTCTGTCCCTCGCTCCCGGTCGCGGTCTGGCCGTCCCGGAGATACTCGTACCGGAGGCTCTCGGCGGCGGTCTTGATCCCCTCCCGAACCATCTGAAAGACGAACGGACGACACTGGATGCCTCGGGGTTTGGTGATGCCGAAGTTGATCGTCCGAACGGGCCCTGTTGGGTCATCACCCCTGGCAGGCACAAGCTGGTAGCCCACATCTACCGACCCGACGACGGTCGTGTCACCCTTGTAGGCGCCGCCGCGGTTGTCGTGGTGGTAGACGATCGACGAAGCACCGAGGGCATGGTTGATCTTACGGACGCTGTCGAAGAAGGGGGCGAGTTCGTCGCTCTGCGACTCCTTGCCGTCGTGGAACCGCCGCATCACGTCCCAGAAGATGACGATCACGGGATCGGGCTTCGCCACCGGCTGGACCTGAGGCGTCTGCATCTCAGGGGTCGTCCCCACATCACCCTCGACCTCGTCCTCGACCCACTCGGCTGACCTCTCGGCGGCTTCTTCCTCTTGGGCCTCGCGCCACGCTTCGAGCACTTGCTTCCAGTCCCG
>CAZPNB010000037.1:0-3208 GCA_964587305.1 uncultured Spirochaetales bacterium
CCGGGCTCCAGCACGCGGAAGATCTCGTCGATGACCGCGGGCAACTTCATGTAGTCGATGTGCTCGAAGACGTCTTCCGACTGGTAGCTGCGGACGGAGTTGTCGGGGAGCGGAATGCCGACGGTGGCGATGTCGTGGCGAATGTGGTCCTGGTCGGATCGGTGGACTGACAGGCCCACGACTCCGTGTTGCCACGACGGGATGTCACCCGCGTAGAGTCGGATGGGCGTGCAAAGCTCTTCCCACGTCATCTCGACCCACCGGCGAGATGACACGTCCCCGCCGCGCGATCGTCATCGCGTTCCGTGAACGCCACGAGCATCTCGGAGCGCTCCTCCAGGAGCTGGCCCGCTATGGGGGGATTGGACATAAAGCTACTTCTCGGTCCTTGCGAGAATCCAGCCAAAGCTACCTAAGCTCGACCGCGAGCGCGAAGACGACCGACGCCTACTGGGCCGCGCGCGTGATCTCGGCGAGCCGGCTCACCACCTCGCCCGCGGACTCGATCCGCGCGGATGGGCGCTTCTCGAGCAGACCCGCGACCAGCTCGCACTGCGGCCAGCGGCTCTGGCAAGAGCGCCTCCCAGTCCTCGGCTGGCAGCCAACGCGCCGCGAGTGCGCGCTCGCGCGCCAGGCGGATCAGGCGACGCGTGCCCGGGACGCTGCGTTCGTTGACGAAGCTCGCGACCGGCACGATGAACGCGAAGGCTCGGCTGCGGCTCGCTGCGCGCTGGCGCTTGCGCGCGCGGGCGCTACTGCTCGAGCTCGATCGCGCCTTCGGGGCAGTTCTGTTCACCGGCGCGGGCCTGGCCGGCGAGCGCCGGTGGAACTTCGACCATGCGCAGCACGCAGTGCCCCGCTTCGTCCTCGCTAAACACGTCGGGGCCGAGCACATAGCAGCGCCCGTGGCCGACGCACTTCGCGTCGTCGAGTCGCAGCCGCACGCGGGCTAGACGTCCCAGACGAGCGGCAGGTACTGCACCTCGCGGATCCCCGGCGAATAGGTCGGCGTCTCGCCCGGCTTGATCGAATAGTCGGGGATGCGCCGGTGCCACTCCTCCATCGCCACCTGGAGCTCCATGCGCGCGAGGTGCGAGCCGAGGCAGCGGTGCGGCCCGGCGCCGAACGCGAGGTGGATGTTGCGGTCGCGCTCGAAGTCGACGTCCTGCGCGCCGGAGAAGTGATCGTCGTCGGTGTTGGCGGCGCCGATCAGGAAGGTGACGACCTCGCCCTGCTTGATCGCGAAGTCGCGCAGCGTGATGTCGCGCCTCGCGACGCGCGGCACGGCGGTCACCGGCGTCTCCCAGCGCAGGAGCTCCTCGACCGCGCCCGAAATCAGCGCAGGGTTCGCGACGATGCGCCGGCGCTGCTCCGGGTTCGACGCCAGGTAGGCGATGTTGCAGCCCAGTGTCGCCGTCACCGTGTCGAGGCCTGCGAGCAGCAGCAGGAAGCAGATATCGAGGATCTCGTTGTGCGAGAGCTTCTCGCCGTCGATCTCCGCGACGAGCAGATCTCCGAGCAGATCGTCGCGCGGATTGGCACTGCGCTTTGCGATCTCCTCGTCGAAGTACGCGTAGATCTTCTTACCGGTGGCGACGCGGATCTCCTGCGCCTTCGGGACGTCCCACATGTCGCCCGGAGCGAGGAACTTGTGCGGGCGGATGATCCCGTCCTTCATCTCCAGGAACACCGGGAGCTCCGAGGCCGGCAGGCCGAACAGGCTCAGGAACGCCGTGCACGGCAGCGGGATCGCGAAGGCATCGTCGAACTCGCACTCGCCGTCGGCGACGAACGCGTCGATCAGCGCGGACGCGTGCGCGCGGATCGCGGGCACCAGCGGGGCCATCTTCTTCCGAGAGAAGTGCGGGTCGAGCAGCTTGCGGTAGCGCGTCTGCGCCGGCGGATCGATCTGCTGCGGAATCATCGGGCGCTCGGTGCCGAGCGCGACCTGCAAATCCATCTCGGAGGAGAAGATCTCGGGGTGGCGTAGCGCCCACGCCACGTCGTCGAAGCGCGACACGACCGGAGAGTTCGTGAACGCCATGCGCCCCACCGGACACTTCGCTCGCAGCTCGGCGTATGCCGCTTGCGGACACCGCGAAATTTCCGGAGAAAAGAGCTGGACCTGCCCGGTCTCGTGGTTGATCACGCGCGCCACTTATCTGCTCCTTACCCCTGCCGAAGATTACCCGCTTCGGCGCGCCACGCAGCGGTCGTCAGCACTGCAAGCTCGCGAGATCACACCGTCAACCGGCCGCGCCCGCCGGGGATACGCTGACGGCGGAATGGTGGATCGCGTTTGCGCGCGATCGGCAGGCCCCGCGCTGGCACTGCTTTCGCTGACGCCGCTCGCGCTGGCAGGTGAGCCGATGCTGCTACGGCAGCAGCACGAACCCGGCGATTGCGGTGGCGAGCGCGATCGACACCGCCGCCCCACCCAGCAACGCGTGGACGTTGCGGGCGGAGAGATCGCCCCGTTCGAGGCGGCGCCCCTGAAGGGCAGTGCCGACAAAGAGCACGGCCGCGATCCCGCCTAGCAGCGAGTGGAACGTGCTCATCGGCGTCCAGTCGCGCAGCAGCGCCACCGACAGTGGACCGAGTGTTGCGCCGGCGAGCACGATCGCCACGGCGGGCTTCGCGAGTCGCAGGTGGAGCACGCGCGCGCCCCGCGGCGGTGGCCGGCCCGCCGCGCGCGCGCGGCGCAGCGAGAGACCGATGCGCAGCGTGAACAGGCACAGCCCGAGCGCCACGATCATCCAGGCGGGATGCCCGTAGGCGAGCCAACCGGCGAGCGGCTCCGCCGGCGCCGGGTCCGTCACTCCACCCGGCGAACGGCGCCATCTGGCAGGCGCTCGAGCAGTGAGTCGAGAGCACGCTGCACGTACCCGGCGTCGCGCGACTCGAGTGTCAGCAGCACGCGGAACGACTCCTCCTGGATGCGCGGGTAGGAGCCGAGGTGCAGCTCGGGAAACTCTTGGAGCAGTTCGTGCAGGTGCTGGGCGATCTCGCTCTCCATGCGCGTCACGTACACGCGCTTGAGCACGAACGGTACGCCGCGGAATCGCTCGCGCGCCGACTCGAACTTCTTGCGCAGGAGCTCCGGAATGCCCGGGAAGATGTAGACATTTTCGACCACCACGAGCGGGAACCACAGGTCGCCGGCATCGAGCAGCGTCGCGCCGGCGGGCACCTGGGCCATCTTGAGCTG
>CAZPNB010000038.1:0-2813 GCA_964587305.1 uncultured Spirochaetales bacterium
TCACCATCATCATCTGGCACGCGAACGATCAGCGCCGGGCCGTCCGCCGCTTCCCGGCCGAGCGCGACGACCTCGATTCCGAGCGGCGCGGGGCGGTACCGAACCGCGAGCGTGCCGCGCGCGGCGGCGAGCGTTCCTTCGGCTTGCGTAAGCTGTAACCCCGGCGGCAGCAGGTTTGCGGCGGCGAGACCCCTCACGAGGTCCCGGACACTGCGCGGCGCGCGTCCCTTGAGTTGCTCGGTTGCGGCGTAAAGACTCGCCGAGAGCGCCAGCGCCGTCGCTTCGGCGATCCGGTCGGCCGTGCGCGCGACTTCGCCCTCCATCACCGAGACGACTTCGGGCTGGCGCGCGCTGATCGCAAGGCTCGCCTCGACGAAGGGGCTGGCGGAATCGAGCGTGACGCGCGGGTCAACAGTCTTTGTTCTCGCAAAGCTGGCCGCGAGCGACGCAACGATGACGAGCGCCGCGGTCAGAGAGACGATCACTGTTGGCGATGGTTTTCGGAATTGTGTCATCACGGCCTCACGCTCCAATCGCACACGACGCAATCGTTCCGCTCGCGCATTCTCTCGCGCCGTGAATTTAGCGCGGAGTGGTGTATAATCGCGACGTTATGATCACGTTGGAAACAACCATCACCGCGCCATTTACAGTTCTCGAATCCGGCCAGATTCGCATCACGGGCACGCGTGTGCCCATTGACTCAGTCCTCTATCACTACAAACTCGGCGCGACGCCGGAACAGATCGCCTGTAAGTTTCAGGGTCTGCGGCTGGCGGACATCCACGTCACGATCGCCTACTACCTCAACAACCGCGTCGCGGTCGAAGAATACCTGCGCCAGCAGGAAGCCAAGGGGGATGCGCTCCGGCGGAAGCTCGAATCCGATCCCACTTATCAAACGGCAATGTCTGAGATGCGAGATCGCCTGCTGGCTCGTTGGGCAGCGCAACAACAGGAACTGTCTACTTCCGTCACAAACTAAGGGTCATGCTGCGCCTGCTCATAGATCAGAACCTCGATCAGGACATTCTGCGCGGTCTTGCGCAGCGCATCCCCAATCTGGATGCGGTTACCGCCTACGACATGGGGCTCAGCGAAACGCCCGACCCTGAGCTGCTGGCATGGGCGGAAGCGAATCGCCGGATCCTCGTGACTCACGATCATCAAACCATGCCCGGCCACGTTGCAGACCGGATCGAGGCGGAAGGAAAGGTCTTTGGCGTTGTGATCGTTCCGCAACTCATGCAGATCGGTCGAGCGATAGAAGACCTCGAGATCATCGTGATGTGCAGCGATGAAGACGAATGGGAAAACCTCGTTCGTTATCTGCCGCTGTAACCTTCACGCCGCCTTTTCCAACACACACGCCTCATTCGTAAACGCCCATTCCACCCATTCCTCAATTTCGCGATCCGCCGCGTGCGCGGCGAGTTCCAGCCGCGCGATGCCCTGCCGCAGGTTGAGCATCTCCTTGTGCCGCTTGCCCAGGAAACAGAGATGCTCGTCAATCACCTGCGCGGTGAGAGCCTCGACGCCGTCTCCCGCGAGCGCCTCCAGCAAATCAATGGACTCGCGCAGGCCGGGTTTGTCGCGCACCGCCGGCATATCGCGCCGGATGCAGTGGATGAGCCGCGTCACGCCGCCGACTAGCTCCGGCGAAGCGTGCGGAGCGCGCGCGCGCAGGATGCGCACCTCCTCGCGCGGTGTCGGCGCATCGAGCCAGGTGTAGAGGCATCGCGACCGCAGCGGCGCCGACAGATCGTGGCGGATGTCGTTCGAGAGCAGGATGACGATCGGCCATCGCGTGCGATCGCGGACGCCGATGTCACCGAAGCGCGGCACGTGGGCATAGCCGCGGCCGAGCAACTGCAGCAGCATGTCCTCGATCTTCTCGGTCAGCTTGTCGGCCTCATCAATGATCAGCAGCGGCGGCGTTTCCGAAGACGCCGCGCAATCGAATGCCCCGAGCGCCTCACCGAGAATCAGATACTCGCGCGTGAACTGGCGGCGCTGCGCTTCACCGAGCGGCGTGCCCGCGGCCAGTTCCTGCCGGACCATCTGCGTCTGCGCCTCGCGATCCCAGGAATAGAGCGCGTCGGCGAGGGTCTGGCCATCCATCCCCTGCAGGTAGAAGCTCGTCAGGTTACAGGCTTCGGCCAGGCTCTCCGCGAGCGCCGTCTTGCCGCCGCCGCGCGGCCCTTCGACCAGCAAGGGCTTCCGGCTGCGCAGCGCGTGCGCCAGATCGCCGAGCGCCCGGCGCTGGATAATGTAGCCCGCGCCGGCGAGCAGTTGCGCGAGCGCCTCGATGCCTTTCCGCGCAAGCACGCAACGCGGATCGATGCTCGCTCTGGACGAGTCGCGGGGTTGCATGGAGCGATCACCTCTCCTCGATCGCCATCAACGCCAGGCGCTTCATCTCCGGATTCATCCGTGGCAGCGCGGCGCGAATCTTTTCCGGCGATCCTGATGAAAGAAGCTCGGCCAGCTCTTCGTCCGCCAGCTTCTCGCCATTCATTTCGGCGAGCGGATCGGCATCCACGCGCTGCGCCTCCTTCGGCAGATCGGTGATCATCACGTAGCCGGACGCGCCGGCGGGAATCTCCACAAACTCGCGGCGGCTGATGGCATTGAAGCCTGGCGACAATTCCGGCGTGACGCTGCCTGGCAAAATGACGGTCGCTCCGCCCCGCGAGAGCGCCGCCTGTCCGAGCGAGACGGCGCTCTGCGCCGCGCGCCCCAGGACGCGCGTCCAGCGGCTGCTGACCTGCCGGCGCTTGCCGCGCAGGCCCGGCGCGCCATCCGTTCCCAGC
>CAZPNB010000039.1:0-2814 GCA_964587305.1 uncultured Spirochaetales bacterium
TGCGCGGCGAGTTCAAGCCCGCGCTGAGCCCGCGTCCCCATCAGAGCGCGCAGGTCGCGCTGGCAATCGAGAGCGCAAGCGAACGCGACGCTGGCGGCAATCCGCTGCGCTTCCGTTTCGGCCTGATCGGCTCGAGCGACACGCACAGCGCGCGCGCGGGCAGCGGCTACAAGCAGATCGGACGCAAAGGCATGACGGACGCGCGCGGCTTCACGTCCGAGCGCGGCGAGCGCTGGTTGACGGCCCTCGTCGGCGGCGCGCCGTCCGACCGAGGTCGGGCCGTGCCGACTCCCCCGTCGGACGCGGGATTCCGCGGCCTGCTCGACGTCGAACGCTCGGCCAGCTTCCTGTACCCGGGCGGCCTCGTCGCGGTGCACGCGACCGGTCGCGATCGGCGCAGCATCTGGGACGCGCTGATGCGGCGCGAGGTCTACGCGACCAGCGGGCCGCGCATCCTGCTCTGGTTCGACCTGCGCAACGGCCCGGACGGCCGCACGCCGATGGGCTCGGCGGTCGTGCAGCACGCGGTGCCGCGCTTCGAGGTGCGCGCCGTCGGCAGCTTCGTCCAGCTCCCCGGCTGCCCGACGTCGACGCACCACGCGCTGTCGCGCGAGCGCATCGAGAACCTGTGTCTCGGCGAGTGCTACCACCCGTCCGAGCAGCGCTCGCGGATCGAGGCGATCGAGATCGTGCGGATCCGCCCTGGATCCGATCCGAGTGACCTCGCGATGCGGATCGAGGACCCGTGGCTCCGGCTCGCGTGCCCCCCGGATCCCGCCGGCTGCTTGGTGCAGTTCGAAGACGCGGAGTTCGGATCCGGCGATCGCGTCTACTACGCGCGCGCGCTCCAGGAGCCCACACCCGCGATCAACGGCGCGAACCTGCGCGCGCGCTTCGACGCCGACGGCAACGCCGTTGCGATCGAACCCTGTTATGGCGGCTGGCGGACCGGGAGCGGCGAGGAATGCCTGGCCCCGGTTCGCGAGCGCGCGTGGTCGTCGCCGCTGTTCCTCGACGCGCCTTGGCCGTAGGGCGGATTAGCGGTGCGTAATCCGCCGTTCTGCGGTGCGGTGTGGCGGATTACGGCCTTCGGCCTTCTAATCCGCCCTACGAGTCATTCCAGGGCGTCCCGGGTCGCTTTCCTGGCCTTGTCGAGCGCCTCGTCGGCATCCCGCCCGGCGCGCTCGAGCGGCCCGTCTTCATCGACCAGCTCGCGCAGACCCTCCTCGGCGTCCTCGGCGGCCTCGTCGAGCGCTTCGCCGGCGCGTTCCGCGGGCCCCTCTTCGCCGCAGCCGACGCTCGCGAACGAGAGAGCGGCGACGAGTCCGGCGATCACTGCGACGTTGAACCGATGCATAGCAATCCTCCCAATCTCGCGGCTGCGATCACGCAGTTGCGAAGGTGTCCCGAGCGAACGCGACGCGCTCCTCCACGTTTGGAGCCGCCGGCTGGGCGTCGAGCCAGCGCTCCGCCTTCTCGAGGCGGTGTCGCAGGCCGGCGCGGTTGGCGATCTGGATGCTGATCCCAGGACGCGCGTTCAGCTCGAGCATCAGCGGACCGTAGTGCGCGTCGAGCACGACGTCGACGCCCAGATAGCCGAGCGAGGTCAGGTCGTGGCAACGGGCCGCCAGGTCGAGGAGCCGGGTCCAGTTCGGGATCGCCAGCCCCGCGAGCGGGTGGTCCGTGTCCGGATGGGTCGTGACGAGCCGGTTGCGGTACACCGCGCTGGTCGTGCACCCGCTGGTGAGGTCGATGCCGGCGCCGACCGCGCCCTGGTGCAGGTTCGCGCGGCCGTCGGACGCGCGGGTCGGCAAGCGCACCATGGCCATGACTGGGACGCCGCGAAAGACGAGCGTGCGGATATCGGGAACGCCGCGGTAGGCGACGTCCTCGAACAGCGGATCGAACGCGACGCGATACTCGATCATCGCGGCGTCGGGCTGGCCGCCGAGGCTGTACATCCCTGAGAGCACGTTGGAGATGTGATACTCGAGGTCTTCGAACGTGATCTCCTGGCCGCTCGACTTGACGAGTCGAGCACCTGCGCGATCGCCGACCACCAGGATCCCGTTGCCGCCGCTGCCGTGAGCCGGCTTGACCACGAAGTCCGCATAGCCCGCGAGGCGCGAGCGCAGCCCGCGCAGCTCGTGATTCTCGCGGATCACGCCGTAGAGCGGCGGCACTGCGATGCCCGCGGCTTCGGCGAGCCGCTTCGTCCGCAGCTTGTCGTCGACGAGCGGATAGTTGTGGCGCGGGTTCAGCCGGCTGATGTAGTGGGCGTTCCGCGCGTTCATGCCGAGGACGCCCTTCTTGCGGAGGCCGAACACGCTCACGTCGGATCTGGCCCGACCTGGGTGAGCGAGCGGAAGCGATACACCTCGGAGAGCCGGTAGCCGCTGTAGCGCCCGAGCAGCAGCATCGCGGCGAGCACGATCAGCAAGAGCTCCGGAAATACGAACGCCAGGTGCTGGATCAGCTCCACGCGGAAGATCAGATACGCCGCCGTCGCCACCGCGAGACTGCCCGCCGCCTGCTGCAGTGCCGCGCGGATCCCGCTCTCCGCCCACACGATCGACATCCGCTCGATCATCATCGTCATGATCACGATCGGGAACAGCGCGACGGAGAGCGCGCGCTCGAGACCGGCGCCGTAGGCGGCGAGGCTCGAGATCGCGAGGATGAAGACGACCATCGTCAGCATCACCGCGATGCGTGGCACGAGCAACAGCTTCATCCGCTCGAGCAAGCGCCGCACCAGCAGGCCCGCCGCGACGATGAACGTGAACATCACGATGCCCCAGAGAAGCAGTGTCT
>CAZPNB010000040.1:0-4913 GCA_964587305.1 uncultured Spirochaetales bacterium
CAGGTGTGGAAAGACGTCGAGACGCTTCGCGCGCGCGGCTATCGGATCGAGGCGGAGCCCGGCGGTGGCTACCGGCTGCGCGGCGCACCCGATCGGCTCTACCCCGAGGAGATCCAGCACGGGCTCACCACGCGCTGGCTGGCCCGCGCGATCCACTACTTCGACGAGACCGACTCCACCAACCGCGAAGCACTCGACCTCGCGCGCCAGGGCGCCACCCACGGCACCGCGGTGATCGCCGAGGGCCAGACCGCGGGGCGCGGGCGCCTCGGCCGGCGCTTCCACTCGCCGCCCTATCTGAACCTCTACACCTCGATCGTGCTGCGGCCGGAGCTCGATCTCTCCGAAGCGCCTGCGTGGATCCTGGCCTCCGCCGTCGCGGTGGCAGACACCGTGGCCGACGCGCTCGGCGACGACGGCGCGGTCGAGATCAAGTGGCCCAACGACGTGCTGATCGACGGGCGCAAGACGTCCGGAATCCTGATGGAGCTCAGCGCCGAGGCCACCCGCGTCGCGTTCCTGGTGCTGGGCATCGGCGTGAACCTGAACGTCGATCCGGCGACCTTTCCCGACGAGTTCCGCGCCCACGCGACCAGCCTCGCGGCACGGCGCGGCGGCCCGGTGGATCGGGTCGCCTTCGCACGCGCGCTGTACACCCGGCTCGAGAGCGTGCTCGACGCCTGCGCGGCGACCGGGTTCCGTGGGATACTGCCGCGGTTCGACGCGCGCTTCCGGATGCGCGGGCGCCACGTCCGCGTGCGGGAGCTGGACGGCCACGAGCAGGAGGGTCGGGTGCACGGGATCGACGACGACGGAGCGCTCCAGCTCGAGGTCGCGACCGGAGCGGTCGTGCGCTTGCTGGCCGGCGATGTGACGCTCGCCGTGGAGCGCGCGTGACGACGCTGCTGGTCGTGGACATCGGGAACACGAACGTGTCGCTGGGGCTGTTCGATTACCCGCCGGAGACCCGCGGCGAGTCCAAGGGCGTGCTGAGCCATCACTGGCGCATCGGCACCCATCGCGAGCACACCTCCGACGAAATCGGGCTGGTGCTGACGAGCCTGTTCGCGCAGTCGAAGCGCGAGATCGCCGAGGTCGACGACGTGATCATCTCGAGCGTCGTGCCGCCGCTGTTGCCGATCTACGAGCGGGTCTCGCGGAAGCTCTTCGATCGCCCTGCCCTGGTCGTCGGACCCGGCATCCGCACCGGCATGCCGGTCCGCTACGAGAACCCGCGCGAGGTCGGAGCCGACCGGATCGTGAACGCGCTCGCCGCCTACGAGATGTTCGGGGGCCCTGTGATCGCGGTCGACTTCGGCACGGCGACCACGTTCGACTGCGTCTCCGCAGACGGCGAGTATCTGGGCGGAGTGATCTTTCCGGGCATGCTGACCTCGATGGAGGCGCTGTTCGAGCGCGCCTCGATGCTGCACCGCGTGGAGATCGCGCGGCCGAAGTCGGTGATCGGCAAGACCACCACCGGCGCGCTGCAATCCGGCCTGCTCTACGGCACCGCCGGCGTCGTCGACTCGATGGTCGAGCGCATCCGCAAGGAGCTGGGTCCGGCGCGGGTGGTAGCCACCGGCGGGCTGGCCGGGCTGGTCGCGAACGAGAGCACGGCGATCGAACGCGTAGAGCCGTTCCTCACCCTCGAGGGGTTGCGGATGATCTACGAGAAGAACCGCCCGGCGGATCGTACGGGTGGCAAGCGCCCGCATGTTTCGCGCAGCGGGAAGGAGGGCGAACGGTGAAGGACGTCAAGGTCAGCGACACCCACAACTACGCGCTGGTGGGTCACGCGGGGGACGGCAAGACGTCGCTCGGCGAGGCGATCCTGCACGCGGTCGGCGCCACCTCCACGCTCGGCAGCGTCAGCGCGGGAACCTCGGTGCTCTGCCATCTCCCCGAGGAGAAGGAGCGGCATCACACGATGACCTCCTCGATTTTCGGCTACGACGCCGGCGGCAAGCACTTCACGATCGTCGACACTCCCGGAGACCCGAACTTCGCTGCCGACGCACAGATCGTGCTCCAGCGACTCGACGGCGCCGTGTTGGTGATCTCCGGTGCCGACGGCGCCCGGGTCGGCTCCGATCGCATGTTCCGCTTCTGCCGCGAGCGCGGCATCCCGATCGTCGCGTTCGTGAACGGACTCGACCGCGAACGGGCCTCGTTCTCGGCCGCGCTCGCATCGCTCGCATCGATCGCGGCGAAGCCGGTGGTGCTCACACTGCCGATCGGCGAGCAGGAAGGCTTCTCCGGCGTCGTCGATCTGTGGAGCGGCCGGGCGCTCACCGCGGCGGGCGAGACCGATCCGCCGGCCGAGCTGGCCGGGGCGATCGCCCGGGCGCGCGAACAGCTCGTGGAGAACGCCGCGGAGTGTGACGATGCGATCCTCGAGAAGTATCTCGAGGAAGGCGAGCTCTCGAGCGAAGACCTCCGGCAGGCGCTGATCACCGGCACGCGCTCGGGGCAGATCGTGCCGGTGCTGTGCGGCTCCGCAACCCGCGAGATCGGCATCGCACCGCTGCTCCGCTCGCTGGCGGAGCTCTTGCCGTCCGCCGCAGATCGCAGACCGGCCTTCACCTCGGCGGACGGGGAGGAGATCGCGGCGGATCCCGACGCGCCGTTCGCCGCCCAGGTGATCAAGACCTCGATCGATCGCTACACCGGCACGCTGTCGATGTTCCGGGTGGTGAGCGGTCGGATGCAAGCCGACACCCCGATCCTCAACGCGACGCGGGATGGCAGGGAGCGGGTCGGAAAGCTGTTCCTGATGCGCGGCGGCGAGCACGTCGAGGTGCCCGAGGCCGGGCCCGGCGACGTCGTCGCGGTCGCCAAGCTCAAGCACGTCCACACCGGCGACGCGCTGACGGCCGAGAAGGGCGGCGTGGCGCTCGCCCCGATGAGCATTCCCCAGGGTGTCATTTCCTATGCCATCCAGGCGAAATCAAAGGGAGATGAGGATAAAGTTTTCAGCTCGCTCGGCCGACTCGTGGAAGAGGATCCGACACTCCAGCTCGGCCGCGACCCGTCCACCGGCGAGTACCTGCTCACCGGTCGCGGAGAGCTGCACGTGCGGATGACGGTCCACAAGCTCCATCGGATGTTCGGCGTCGATGTGGATCTGCGGACGCCGAAGGTCCCCTATCGCGAGACGGTCCGGAAGAAGGCCGAGAACATCGAAGGGAAGCTCAAGAAACAGAGCGGCGGCAAGGGAATGTTCGGAGTCTGCTACCTCACCATCGAGCCCCTGCCCCGCGGCGCGGGGATCGAGTTCTCCGACGAGATCGTCGGCGGCGCGATCCCACGCAACCTGATCCCGGCGGTGGAGAAGGGGGTGCGCGAGGCGTCGGAGGTCGGGCCGCTGGCCGGCTACCCGGTGGTGGACCTCATAGTGCGCTGCATCGACGGCAAACACCACTCCGTCGACTCGAACGAGATGGCGTTCAAGCTCGCCGGCTCGTTCGGCTTCAAGGCGGCGATCGAGGCCGCGGCGCCGACCCTGCTCGAGCCGATCATGAACCTGCACGTGTCGGTTCCCGATCACTGTGTCGGCGACGTGATGGGCGACCTGTCGAGCCGGCGCGGCCGTGTCGGCTCCGGCGAGGCACAGGGGACTTCGCAGCGGATCGACGCCCAGGTGCCGATGTCCGAGCTACTCGAGTACGCGAGCGCGCTCACCAGCATCACCGGCGGCCAGGGGGAGTTCCACATGGAGTTCTCCCATTACGACGAAGCGCCGGCGCACGTGCGGGAGAAGGTGATCGCCGAGGCCCACGCCAAGAAGAACGGTGCGTCCTAGCCGGTCGTCCCCCCGACCGGCGAAGAGAGAGCGGCATCGCGCCGCGTGAACGGAGCCGTGTCGATGGAACAAGAGCCGCGGAAGATCCGCCTCGAGCTCTCGCTGCAGGCGGAGAAGTACGCGCGCCGCGACGCGCCGCGCGAGGTGCGGCTGATGGCGGCGCGCGGCGCGCTACCGCTCCAGCCGACCGAGCTCGCGACGGTGCTGTTCGCACTGATGCACGACGAGGACGCCGAAGTGAAATCGACCGCCCGGGACAGCCTCGAGGGTCTGCCCGACGGCGTGATGGCGTCGGTGCTCGGCGCGCCCGCCCACCCCGCGCTGCTCGACCACCTCGCGAGGACCTTCGCCGACGACGAGACGCGGCTCGAGCGGATCGCGTTGAATCCGGCCACCGCCGATCGCACGATCGCGTTCGTCGCGGGCCGCCCGTTCAAGAAGGTCGTCGAGATCGTCTCCAACAACCAGCAGCGCCTGATGCGCAGCCCGTCGATCGTCGACGCGCTCGGCGGAAACCCGCTCACCGGGCGATCGGTGATCGAGCGGATCCTGAGCTTCCTGGGCGTGAGCATTCCGATCGAGGACGAGAGCGAGCAAGACCGCCCGATCGACACCGACGAGGTCAGCGACGAGCAGGCGCGCGCGGCGCTCGAGGTGGTGCTCGGCGATAGCTTCGCGCAGCTCGTCGAAGAGCGCAGTGACGGGATCGACCCGACCGAGCTCGAGCAGGGCGGCAGCCTGTACAGCCTGATCCAGAACCTGTCCGTGTTCCAGAAGATCAAGCTCGGGCGGATGGGCAACAAGGAGGCGCGCGGCCTCTTGGTGCGCGACCGCAACAAGATCGTCGCGATCGCCGCCGTCACGAGCCCGAAGATCACCGAGAACGAGCTGATTTCGATCTCGAAGTCGCGGGCCGTCAGTGAAGACGTGATCCGCGTGATCGCCCGCAACAAGGAGCTCACGCGCAACTACCAGGTGAAGCTGGGGCTCGTGACGGCGGCGATCGCGGCGATCGTGATGCGGTCGCGCACCAAGAGGCCGCGCGCCTCCTTGTTGCCCATCCGCACGAGCTTGATCTTCTGGAACACGGACAGGTTCTGGATCAGGC
>CAZPNB010000041.1:0-8857 GCA_964587305.1 uncultured Spirochaetales bacterium
CGAGCACGGTGGCGGTGGTGGTGCCGTCGCCGGCCACGTCGGAGGTCTTGCTCGCCACCTCGCGCACCATCTGCGCGCCGAGGTTCTCGAACGGGTCGGCCAGATCGATCTCCTTGGCCACGGTGACGCCGTCCTTGGTGATCGTCGGAGCGCCCCAGCTCTTCTCGATCATCACGTTGCGGCCGCGCGGGCCGAGCGTCACGCGCACCGCGCGGGCGAGCTGGTCGACGCCGCGGAGCAGGCGCTCCCGGGCGTCTTGTCCGTATTGAATCTGCTTGGCTGACATGAGTGGGTTCTCCTTACTCGAGCACCGCGAGGACGTCGTCTTCGCGGATGATCAAATGTTCGTCGCCGGCGACCTGGATCTCGTTGCCGGAGTACTTGCCGAAGAGCACGCGGTCGCCCTTCTGCACGTCGAGCGGGTGCACTTTGCCGTCTTCGTCGACGCGACCCTTCCCCACCGCGAGGACCTTGCCCTCCATCGGCTTCTCCTTGGCGGTGTCGGGGATGATCAGCCCGCCCTTGGTCTTCTCTTCCTCATCGATGCGTTTCACGAGAATCCGGTCGTGCAGCGGTCGTACCTTCATGGTGCGATCTCCTTGCTTGGGTTCGGGTTAGCGGCCGGCTCTGGCCGGAGGTCTTCGGAGGTAGCTCACGAGCGGCGGTGCTTCGGGTGAAAATTGAGAAGGGCGGCTCTTGAAGTCCAGCGAAGGGAGGTGAGTAAACACCAGCGGGCGGTTCGGTTCCACCATCAGGTTCTCGGTTTCTTCGTTCTGCTCATGATACAGCGCTAGATAAGTAAATCAAGCGACAGCGCAAAATGCTTGAGAAATTATGCAAACCGCCGTACTCTCCAGCGATGGCGAACAACACCCGGAGATCGCGCCGCAGCGAGCTGGGCAGCGTGCTGGCCGATCTGCGGACAGTGAAGGGGCTCTCGCTCCGGCGCGTGGAAGAGGCCACCGGCAACGCGGTCTCGAACGCGTATCTGAGCCAGCTCGAGAACGGCAAGATCCGCAAGCCGTCGCCTAACGTTCTGCACAGCCTGGCGGCGGTCTATGCCGTGCCCTATGAGACGTTGATGGAGAAGGCCGGCTACCTGCCGTCGTCCAACGGCGCAGCCGGCGGGAGGAAGCTCTCCGCCTTCGCGATCGACGACACGACCGCCGAGGAAGAGGAAGAGCTGCTCAGATACCTGGCGTTCCTGCGCTCGCGGATTTCCCGGTCTTGAACGAAGGCGCGCTCAGGTGTCGCTGTCCCGATCTTCCGGCTTCTCCGCCTGCCAGACAGTCTCGCCGTCCTTGATCGTCTCGAGCACCTTGATCGCGCGCAGCTCGTCGCCGGGCACGTCGAGCGGGTTGCGGTCGAGGATCACGAAGTCGGCGAGCTTGCCGGCCTCGATCGAGCCCTTCGAGTCTTCCTCGAAGTACTGGTAGGCGGCGTCGATCGTGATCGCGCGCAGCGCCTCGGCGACGCTAACGCGCTCTTCGGGGCCGATCACCACGCCCGAGCGCGAGAGCCGCTCGCTGGCCGTCCACAGGATGAACATCGGGTCGAGCGGCGTCACCGCGTAGTCGCTGTGGTTGGTGAAGTGCAGGCCGCGCGCGCTGGCTGAGCGCAGCGGCGACAGGAAGAACGGGCGCGCCGGGCCGAGGTTCACCACGTGCACGTCGCCCCAGAAGAAGGCGTGGTTCGTGAAGAACGACGGCACCGCGCCGATCCGCGCGTACGCGTTGAGCTGCTCGGGCCGCACGAACTGCGAGTGGATCACCACCGGCCGGCGGCCGGCCGGCGCGCCGGCGGCGTCGTGCGCGGCGAGGAACATGTCGATCGCGGCGTCGCCGTTGGCGTGCGTGTAGGTCTGCACACCGTGCTGATAGGCGAGGCGAAAGGTCGTCTCGAGGTCGGCCTGGGTGATGATCGGCTCACCGCGCCAGTTCTTCTGGCCAGCCGGGCCGGGCACCACCATCGGCTCGCTGAAGAACGCGGTGCCGGCCTGGGGCGAGCCGTCGAGGACGATCTTCACGCCGCCGAGTTTGAGGTGGCCCTGGTAGGGGCCGCCGAAGGCGACGCCGGGCTTCCCGACGATGCCGGGGAAGGTCTGCCAGTCGGGCAGCGCGACGACGTCGAGGAACAGGCGCGACTCGGCCGCCGCGCGTTGGAGGATCGCCAGGTTCACGGCGCTGGTCGCGCCATCCTGGATCGTCGTGTAGCCGTTCGCCGCGTAGTGGAGCAGCGCGGGCCGCAGCGCGTCGAGCACCTGCTCGACGTGCGGCTGCGGGAAGCTCAGCACCACCGGGAAGAAGGCCGTCTCCATGACCAGGCCGGCCGGCTCGCGGCTACCGGGCTTGCGCAAGATCACTCCGCCCGGCGGCGTGGGCGTGTTCGCGCCGATCCCGGCGGCGCGGAGCGCGGCCGAGTTCAGCACCGCACCGTGGCTCGACACGTGGATCAGCACGACCGGGTTGTTCGGGAAACGCGCGTCGAGGTCGTCGCGTGTCACATCGCGGCGCTCGGCGAGGCCGTCCTTGTCGTAGCCGTACGCGACGATCCAGGTGTCTTTCTCCGCGGCGATCCGCCGCGCGTGCGCGTCGAGCGCGCGCAGCAGGTCGGGGATGCTCGATACGCTGCCGACCGGAGGCTGCGCGACGTTCACCCAGCCGGTGATCGGAACCGCGTGCGCCATCAAGTGGCTGTGCGGGTCGATGAAGCCCGGCAGCAGCGCGCCGTCGCCGAGATCGACCACCTCGGTCTGGCGGCCCCGGTGCTTCAGCACGCTCGCCTCGTCGCCCACCAGTAGGATCCGGCCATCCACCACCGCGACCGCCTGCGCGACCGTTCCCGGCGCATCGACGGTGACGATCGCGCCGAGGAAGATGCGGTCGGCCGCGGGCTCTGCGGCGGCGGGCGGCGCGCCCTCGCGCTCGAGGCCGGTGCAGCCGAGTGCTATCGCCGCCATCAGCGCGCGCAAGATGTTCGCGACGCGTCGGGTGGAATCGAGCATGCGATCCTCCACGCGGGCAGACGTCCGAGCTCCCCGCTCCGTTCGAGGCGCGGGGATGATACGCCCGGTCGCGGGTTCTGGGGCCCGGGTCGGGCTCAGCGCGAGGTGTCGCGGCGGTAGAGCGTCTTGCGGTCGATTCCCAACCGGTTGGCGGCCTCGCCCTTTTTGCCGCCGGTGACCACCAGCATCTGCTCGATGTAGAGGTCTTCGAGCCGGTGCAGCTCGAGCCCGGCGCGTGCGGCTTCGGCGAGCGCCCGCGGGAGCGAGCTCGCGTGAGCCGTGCTCTCGACCCTACCGTCGAGCGCGAGGTCGCTGACGTTGAGCAGATCGACGTCGGACAGCGCCAGCGTGCGCTCGACCACGTTCTCCAACTCGCGCGCGTTGCCGCGCCACTCGCAGCCCTGCAGGTGGCGGATCGCGTCGCGCGAGAAGCGCCGCGTGCGGTTCCCGCCGTGCTTGCGCGCAAACGCCTCGACCAGCGCCGGGATGTCCGTGGGTCGTTCGCGCAGCGGCCGCAGGTGGATCGGGATCACGTTAAGGCGGTAGTAGAGGTCTCCGCGGAAGCGCCCGGCCGCCATTTCGACCGCGAGGTCGCGGTGGGTCGCCGCGATGACGCGCACGTCCACCTTTACGGGCTGGGTGCCGCCGACGGGGCGGATCTCGTGGTCCTGGAGCACGCGCAACAGCTTCGCGTGGAGGCTCGGTCCCATGTCGCCGATCTCGTCGAGGAACAGCGTGCCGCCGTCTGCGCGCTCGAACAGGCCGCGGTTCGAAGCGATCGCGCCGGGCAACGCGCCACGCACGTGGCCGAACAGCTCGCTCTCGAGCAGGCCCTCCGGGATCGCCGAGCAGTTGATCGGCACGAATGGCTGCTGCGCGCGCTGGCCGTGATAGTGCAGCGTGCGCGCCACCACCTCTTTGCCGGTGCCGCTCTCGCCGGTGATCAACACGCTGGCATCGACGTGCGCCGCGCGCCGGATGATCGCGAACACGTCGCGCATCGCCGGGCTCTCGCCGATCAGCTCCTTGAAGCTCTCGTTGCCGTACGGGCCCCGCAGCTTGCGGTTCGCGTCTTCGAGCGAGCGCCGGGCGAGAGCACGATTCAGGGTGCGCAGCACCTCCTCGGGCTCGAACGGCTTGGTGGTGTAGCCGAACGCACCGGTGCGCATCGCGTCTACCGCGGTGTCGATGCTGCCGAACGCGGTCATCAGCACTACCGGGGTGTCGGGCAGCAGCGCGCGCAGCTCTCCAACCAGATCGAGCCCCGACTTGCCCGGCATCTTGATATCCGAGAGCACCACGTCGAAGTCGGTAGCGCGCGCCAGGTCGAGCGCAGCGCTCGCCGACGCTGCCTCCGAGACGACGTAACCCTGCTGCCGGAACAGCGACTCCAGCATCTGGCGCATCGCGATATCGTCGTCGACGAGGAGGAGTCGGGCAGCGTTCATGGCGGTGCGACCCTCAGCTATCGAGAAAAACCATGGATTCCGTGCAATAGGAACACTTACATTCTCGATTCTACACCGAACCATACGACGCCTTTCAAGGGATACTCCTCCGCGTTCCATTCGTTCGGCGGGAAGAAATGCCCCTATGACGGCTCAGGTCGTAGAGTGCCCCGCGGGCCGTAGCGTGATCGTGAACTCGGTCCCCGCACCAGGCTCGCTGGTCACGCGGATCTCACCGCCGTGATCCGCCACGATGCCCTTGCACACCATCAGGCCGAGACCGTTGCCGTGGCCGGCCTCCTTGGTGGTAAAGAAGGGCTCGAAGATCCGCTCGAGGTCGTTCGCCGCGATGCCGACGCCGGTGTCTGCCACCCACACGCGCACTTCGCCGCCGGTCTCGCGGAGCTCGACGCGCAGCTCGCCGCCTTCGGGCATCGCGTCGGCGGCGTTCAAGAACAGGTTCAGGAAGAGCTGCTGCAGGCGCTCGACGTCGCCGATGACGCGCGCCTCCGGCTCGAGGCTCTGCTTCACCGCGACTCCGCAACTCGAGAGCCGCTCGGCCACGAACGAGAGCGTCTGCTCGACGAGCGGCGCGAGGTTGACCCGCTCGTTCCGCCAGCGGCGCGGGTGCGCGATTCGGAGCAGCGTGTGGATGATCCGCGAGATGCGGGCGATCTGCTCCTGGATCGTCTGGAGCCGCCACTGGCCATCGGCGCCGTACACGTCCCCCTCGAGCATCTTCGCATGGCCCTGGATCACGCTCATCGGCGTACCAATCTCGTGCGCGAGACCGGCGACGAGCGTCGCGATCGACGCAAACTGTTCCGCCGCCTGCGCACGCTCGGTCGTCTGCTGCAGCGTCACGGCCTGTTCGCGCAGCAGGCGCTGGAACTCCTGGCCCTGGTCGGAAAGCTCTCTCGTGAAGTAGGTGAGCCCCTGCTCGTGCTGCGCGATGTACGCCTCCAACGCGAACTCGGCGTCGAAGGCCATCCGGCCGGCCAGCGCGGTAACCGCACGCGTGGCTTTGTCCAGATCGCGGGCGAACTCGCGGCCGATGAGCGGGGCGAGCAGGCTGAAGTAGACCACGGCGAAGCGCAGCGTCCACTCGGGCCCGAGTCCGGCGCGCGCCTGCATCGCCGCCGCGCTCCGCCACTCTTGCAGATACGCGTCGCCGAACGGCGCCTCGCTGAGCGAGATCACGTAACTGCGCTGTCGGGCGACGAACTGGTCCTTCATGGCAGGGTCGAGGAATAGACGGCGGGTCTCCGGAAAGGTCAGTAGCTGCCGATAGAAGCCGTTTGCCACTTCGTCAGCGTGCGCTTCGAGCACCGGGGTCAGCTCGGCGAGAAGAGTCAGTGCTTCCGCGTCGAGCCCCAGATAGCCGAGCCGCTCGGCGACCGACTTCGTATCCATTCGGTGACGATCGTGTGCGCGTTTTCAGGCGGTGTCAACGAGAGACGTGGGATCCCGACGACAGCCATCCCTCCGATCGGCAGCGCCTTTCCGCCGGGGGCGGTCGGACGGAAGGCCGTTGCTCTGGTGACGCCGATCACGAATTCGGCCGCTCAGGACGCCGACCTTTGAGCCGCCATGGTGAGCCCCCATACGTTCTCGCGGCTGGTTTCGTGCTGGATCGGCGCCGCCGCGCTCGGCTGCGCGACCTACTCCGAGCCCGCGCTGGAGCCGGAGCACTGGGCCGAGGACGTCAAGTCGCAGGCCTCACGCGCAGCCGACGCCACTGCGCGCGGCGCCGCGGCCGCCGGCGAGGCGATGGGAACGGCCTATCAGGGCGTGCGGAACGGCTTCCAGCCGCCCGACGCGCACGGCTATGGCGCATTCCCGCGCGACCACGCCGCCGCGATCCGCCGCCACATGCAGCACTTCGAGAACGTCCCGGCGGACGCCAGCTTCCGCTTCAGACGGCCCGAAAAGGGCTACCTGAACAAAGGCGTGCTCGCCGGCGGCGGTGTCGCGTGGCAGGGCTATCTGGTCGAAGTGGAGGTGCTCGCAAAGGCGCTGTTCGCCAGCCAGACCGAGCCCAACCGCTACGTCGTGCGGATGCGCGACGGCGACGTCGTCGAAGTGCTCGAGGCCGATTACGCGGACGCGCTGCGCTGGGCGGAGCGCGAGGCGCGCTCGATGACCGGTGTGGCAGCGCGCGCCGAGGACTAGCCGTGCCGGCGCCCGCGTACGCTGGGGCGCCGTGCGGGGTACACTGCCGACTCATGGCCGAAGCCCCGCCGTCCCACTTCGTCGCCGTGATCGGAGGAGCCGTCGCCGGCGCCGAGGTGGCCGGTGCGCTCGCCGAGCGCGGCATCGAGGTGGCGGTGTTCGAACAGAACCGCCGCCCGTACGGCAAGATCGAAGACGGGCTCCCGCGCTGGCACGTCGCGTTGCGCGAGAAGGAGTACCAGACGATCGGGGCGAAGCTCGCGCTCCCGAACGTCCACTTCGTGCCGCGGACCGAGATTGGCCGCGACGTCGGCTTCCGCGAGATCACCGACGAATGGGGCTTCACCGGAGTGGTACTCGCGTGCGGCGCGTGGCGCGACCGGCCGCTGCCGGTGGAGGGCGCCGACGCCTACGTCGACCGCGGCCTGATCTACCAGAACCCCTTCATCGTCTGGTTCAACCACTCCGGCGATCCCGGCTACGACGGTCCGATGTTCGAAGCCCGCGACGGCGCGCTGGTCGTCGGCGGCGGCCTCGCATCGATCGACGTGGTGAAGGTGCTGATGCTCGAGACGACGCGCGCGGCGCTGCGGCTGCGCGGCATCGAGGTCAATCTGGTCGAGATGGAGGTGAAGGGCATCCCGAAGACGCTCGAGCGCCACGGGCTGGCCTTCGAGGACCTGGGTCTCGAGTGCTGTACGCTGTTCTACCGCCGCAGCGAAGCGGACATGCCGCTGATGGAAATGCCCGACGGCGCCGACGAGAAGCGACGCGAGAAAGTGTACGCCGGGCGCAAGAAGATGCTCGCCAAGGCGATGGAGAAGTACCGCTTCCGTTTCGAGCCGCTGTGCGCACCCGACGGCCTGATCGTCGAGGGCGGGCAGCTGGTGGGCCTGCGCTTCCGCCGCACCGCGATCGAGAAGGGCCGCGTCGTGCTGTTGGACGAGACCTTCGAGCGCCGCGGCTGCTACACGATCAGCTCGATCGGGAGCATCCCGAAGGAGATTCCGGGCATCTCGATGCGGGGTGAGCTTTTCGCATTCACCGACTGGGAGATCGGGCGCCTGGCGGGCTACCCGACCGTATTCTCGGCCGGCAACGTCGTCACCGGCAAGGGCAACATCGTCGCGTCGCGCAAGCACGCTCGCGAGGTGAGCAGCACCGTGCTCGAGGCGTTCCTCGGAGTGGGCGCGGACGGCCATGCGGGCGAGGAGGCGATCGCCGACGCACTCGCGGCCGATGCGCGCGCGGCCGCCACCTGGATCGCCGACGCGATCGCGGTGGCGCCGGCGATCGCCGCCGACGCGCTGGCCGCGGTGCGCGAGCGCGTGCGCAAGCGCCAGCAGGCGGTCGGCTACGGCGGCGACTACTCGGCCTGGGTGCGCGCCGGAACGGCGTCTTCCTGAACGCGATGCGCCAAACACTCGCGCTACTGGCCGCGCTGTGCGCGCTCGCCCCGACCGGCTGCTTCCGGATCGGCGTCACCGTCGGGACCGAGATTCCCGAAGACCGGGTCGCGCAGATCGTCCCGGGGCAGACGACCAAGGACGACATCCTGCGCTGGTTCGGCGCGCCGTCCGAGGCCACCGACGGCGAGATCTTTGCCCGACTGTTCGACGCCGGCGAGTTCGCGGCGGAAGACCTGGTCGCGCTGCCGTTCTCCGACATGCTCGTCTACCAGATCGTCGACGGCAACACGCGGATCATGATGACGATCTTGTTCAACTGGGCGCGCGTCGACCTGCTGCGCGACCGGCTGGTGATCTTCTTCGACGAGCACGACGTGGTGCTCTACTACGGCATCACGCGCCAGCGCGCCGCCGCCGCTTCCGCCGCCGGCGGCGAGCAGGTCACCGGCGCGGAAGGTGACGAGGCGAACGAGCTCGACCCTCCCGAAACGGTCGACGTCGAGCCGGAGGCGATCGACCCGGCGGAGACGGAGGTGCCGGCGGCGGCCGAGTACGTGGTGGTGGACGGCGACTCGCTGTCGAAGATCGCGAAGGCGCACTACGGCGATCCCGCGAAGTACACGCTGATCATCGACGCGAACCCCGCGTTGCGAGAGAACCCGAACCGGCTACGCGCGGGGCAGATCCTGCGCATTCCGGCGGACTGAGCGATGTCGATCCGACTGGATCGCGCGTTCCGCCTATCGCTCGCGCTGCTCTGCCTCGGGCTCGGCGCCTGCTCGATCGGTCGCGACTACGTGGGCAATTCATTGCGCGCCGACCCG
>CAZPNB010000042.1:0-5029 GCA_964587305.1 uncultured Spirochaetales bacterium
CGCGAGCGGCCCGCGCCAGCTGCGCACCGGCAGCTCGCGCTCGACGCCCTGATCCAACACCGACACGCGCAGCTTCACCTCGGTACAGCTCGGGGTCCACGGAATCGTGTGTGAGCGGTGGGGTCGGTATTCGAGACTCAAGAGCTGGTCCGAGCAGTCTACTTGCAGGATGCGCTTGCTCTCGACCACGCGACCGGTCACCACGCGCGAAGGGATCCCCTCGAAACGCACGCTGATCGCGGCGGCCTCGCCGGCGAGCGTCCCCTGCATCCGGCCCGCCGCGCCGATCCAGGCCAGAAAGTCCCTGCCGAACGGCATCTGGAGCTCGCGCAGCAGCGCGCGCGGCACGCCGCCGCGCACGAACGGTGCGAGCCACGTCTGCTGGAACTGGCCCAGCGCGCCGCCAGAGCCGGCGTACAGCTCCTGGAGCCGAGACTCGCTGACGCTGCCGCCGAACGGCCCCGCGATCGCGCTGCGCCACTCGCGGTCGAGCTCGTCGGCGGCCGCCGCCAGCACCGTCAAGAGGCCGTTCAGCACCGGCACCTCGAGGATCTGCGTCAGCTTCTGGCGGACCGCGGCGTCGCCGCTCGGGACGATCGCGCGGATCTCGTCGATCGCCTTGTGGAAGGAGGTCGTCTCGCTGTCGGCGACCTCGACGGCGGCCTTCAGTGCGTCGCTCGGGGTCGCTTGCGCGATGTCGACGTCCTTCGCCACCTCCTCGAGCGACACCTGGTAGCGGCTCCACGGCGGCGACGGCTCCTCCTCACTCTTCTTCTCGCCCTTCTCGCCCTCCTCCGCGGCGAGCGGCTCCTCGCGCAGCAGATCGTCGAGCATCGCCACCCACGCGGGCTGCGGCGCCGCGTCGCGCGGAAGGTCGGCCTTCATCTCCGCCTGGATCCGCCGGAGCAACACCGGATACGGTGAGTTCTTGACCACCCCGCCGGCCGCCGGCTGGGCGGGCGTGTTCAGCAGGAAGCGCTCCCAGGCCGAGTCGTAGGCGGCCACGTAGGAGCGCGCGAAATTGCGGATGCTCGCCTCCGACGCTCCCTTCGTCTCCTCCACGCCCGAGAGCAGCCCGCGCACGACGTTCTCCCAGGTCGCTTTCGTGTAGGCGCTCGACACGGAGTCGCGCACGCTCTCGCCCGGCTGCGGGATCCCCAGGTCCTGGTAGCGCACCGCGGGCCGCGACTCGGCATTCTGCGCGCTCCAGCGCTCGAGGTACTGGATCGACAGCACGGTCGACGACGCCGTCGCAAGCGTGCGCCGCTCGACTTCGAGGCGCTCCTCGATCTCGGTCTCCGGCAGCCAGCGCACGAAGTCGTCGTAGCATTCGGTGAACGCGGCCTGGTCGGTTTCGTTCCGGCCGATCCGGCGCGCATAACGCACCAGGCGCGGGCGCTGGGGGTCCCCGGCCTCGGCGCGGGTGAGCAGCCAGTTGAGGTCGAGCGCCAACTCGGCGAGCGCCTCGAAGGCCGAAGGCGACAGGTCGCGCACGTCGCCGCGCAGCTGGCTCTTGGCGTCCTCCTCGAAGTAGGTGTCGAACGCCCACAGGAACACGTTGCGCGCGTCGTCGCGCGCGCGGTCGAGCGGGCCGCCCAGGCCGAGCCAGCCGAGCCGGCTCAGCACCGTCACGTCGTCGGCCGCGGCGATCGAGCGGCGCAGCTGGTCGATCGACTCGAGGCTCGACGGCGCATCGTTCACGCGGCGCGCGCGGTCGACCAGCTCGTTCTGGTGCGTGACGATGCGATAGGCGGCGATGCACCACGCGCTGATCGCCGCCGCGCACAGCGCCGCGGCAACCGCGGTGATCGCGCGACGCGCACGCGGCCCGAGCGTGCTCTGCGGGATCGCCAGATTCTGATCGCCGATCACGATGTCGCGGAACAGGCCGCGCAGGAACCAGCCGCCCGAAGCATCGGCCGGATGCTGCGCGCGCGCCCAGTCCTGGCCGAGCCGGGACAGCACCGCGGAGGTGGTGCCACCGCCGCGCCGCGCGCTGCTGAAGTAGACGCCGCGCAGGAACGGCGTCTCCTCGTACACCGAGGGCGCGAACGTCGAGCGCAACAGCACCGCGAGCGTCTTCGACAGCGCCTCGAGCTCGTGCGGGAAGCCGAACACCCGCCGGCGCCGCATCGGGTCGGGCTCGCGCAGCACCAGCTCGCCGATCAGCGTGTCGATGCGGTCTCGGATGCCCTCGAGCGCGCGCGCCGTGAGGTCGCCGGCGTCGGCGAAGCGGCGCTCGTTGTTGGTGAAGCCGAAGCCCTCCGCGAGCCGGTTCGGCGGCAGTGCTGCAGCCAGCTCGACGAAGCCCTCGACGCGGTCGAGCTGGGACACGATCACGTAGATCGGGGCGTCGACGTCGAGCGTGTCGGTGATCTCGTTCAGGCGCCGGCGCAACGCGCGCGCGTCCTCCTCGAGCTGGGCGTGGCCCGCCGTCAACAGGCGCACCGCCGGCAGCACGACGAGGATGCCGTTCACCGGGCGCTTCGGACGCGCCTTGCGCAACGAGCGCAAGAGCTGTCGCCATTCCTGGCGGTCCGGCCCGGTGTCGGAAGCGGAGAGACGCCCGGCGGTGTCGAGCACGATCGCCTCGTTGGTGAGCCACCAGTCGCAGTCGCGCGTCGCACCGCCGTGCGCGACGTGGGCGAACTCCGCCGGCAGATCGAGGCCCGACGCGCCGATCAGCGCGCTCTTGCCGCCGCCCGGCGGCCCGATCACGAGATACCACGGCAACGCGTAGAGGCCGTCGCGACCCAGGCGCGAGCCGCGCAACTCGGAGAGCGAGCGCCGGAAGCTCGCCGGCAGGTCGGCTCCGGGCCGCGGCGCCGGTGCGGCGGCGACGTCCGAGTAGCCGCGGCCGAGCCGCTCCTCGCGCTCGGCCTTGATCAGGTTGCGCAGCAGGAAGAACACCAGCTCGGCGAGCAGCGCGAGCAGCGAGACGATGATCGGAACCAGCCATTGCCCGGTGAGGAAGCCGATCACGAGCGTCACCAGCAAGAACAGCAGACCGGTGACGCAGAGCCAGCGCGCCAGTCGATTCTTCGGGAGCAGTGTCACGCGCTAGGCTCCGGGCACCGGTACGCGCCCGCCAGCGAGATAGAGCGCGGCGAACAGCGCCGCGAACACCGCTCCGGCCAGGACCGCCGCGGCGACGAGCGGGCGAAGGACCCCTCGCTTGCGATGCCGCGGGAGCTGGATCTCCACCTCGTAGGCGGCAGGGGTCACCGGCGACACGGTGGCGACGTCGGCCGCGCGTCCCGCCACGCGCAGCATCTCGAACTGCTGGCCCAGCAACGCGCGCCGCTCGGCGGTGCGGTCGGCGTACTGTCCCTCGAAACCGAACACCAGGCAGAAGAAGAAGATCTCGCGCGCGTCGGTCTGCTCGGCGCGCAGGCGCGCCAGGCGCTCGAAGAACTCGTCGCCACCGCGGTTCGTGCGGAACAGCTGGAGCTGGAGCGGATCCACCTGCCACTCGCCGCGCCGCGACCACTCCGAGCGCAGGATCATCTCGTCGGCGAACGCGACCAGCGCGAAGCGCGCCTCCTCGCGCTCGACGGGCGACACGGACGAGGCCGCCGGGTGGTTCAAAAACCCCTCGAGCAGTGAGAGCAGCTGGCCGCGCAAGCCGGCGCCGTCGCGGTGCTGCTCGGGCGACGCCTGAAACAGCTGGATGAAGGCGAAAAAGTCGCCCGCTGCGCGACCGAGCGTCGAGCGCGCCAAGCTCTCAGCCCTCCAGCAAGACCACGTAGAGGCGCATCTCGGCGTTCTCGAGCTTTCCGACGCTGATCGCGAACGTGAAATCTTCCTTCACGCGCTTCCACTGCGGACCGCCGGCGTCGATCTTGAAGTACTCGTAGCCGGCGCGCGCGGCGATCTCGGTGGGCGCCCCCGGCAGCTTCTCGAGCTTGAGGCCGGCACGATTCAGCATCTCCAGCGTCTTGACGCCGGTGATCGAGCTCGCCTTGGCCTGCTGGTGCAGCAGGTCGACCAGCTCGTCCACCGTGACGTTGGGCGGCGCCTTCACGCCGAGGAAGAACGAGTTGCGGGCGTCGGCGGTCTCGGTGTTGAGCTCCTGCGTGGCGTAGTGTTTGTGTTTATTGTCGAACGGGAGGTTGATCTCGCGGAATCGCACCGGCAGCGTCTCTTCGAGCTGTGCGTCGACGAACTCGATCAGCGCGTGGAAGCAGCCGTAGAGATCGTCGTGGCGGTAGAGCGGAAGCTCGAGCGCCTCTGGCGCGCGGAACGCCGCCAGCGCGGCCGCCGTCTCGACGAGTCCGGTGTACAGGTCGAACGGGCGGGTCTCCCCGGTCGAGAGCAGGTGCCGCAGCACCGGCGTCATCCGCGCCAGCGTGTAGCGCATCCACAGGCGCGGTAGGTCGAGCGTCGACATCGTTTCGGTACGCCCCGCGACCACGCGCACCTTCGCGGCGATCTGGCTGACGATCTTCGCCACCTCGTCGTGCAGCGGCGGAAACCCCTGGAGCGCGAGCAACGGCGGCGCGCAGCGCGGCGACAACGCGAACGGCGCCGACAGCTCGCCGGTGGCGATCACCTCGCCGAGTTTGAGCGTCTCGTGCAGCTCGAGGTCCTCTTCCTCGCCCTCGAAGATCATCCGCACATTCCAGTCGCACAGCTCGTCCGGCGCGGTGAACCCGCCGCGGTCGAGATCCGGCAGCTCCTCGGTGCGAACCAGGAAGCGGACGTCGCGCGCCTCTTCACCCTGGTGAGCGCTGTTCGGCTCGGTGGTGCGCAGATTGCGGATCCCGAGATGGACGCCGAGCTTCTGGATCTGCGGATCGAACTCGCGGCTCTGCACCGCGGCATTGCCGTTCGGGTAGCGGACCACGTGGCCGCCGGGGAGCACCGCATCGAGGTGGAGCACGACGATGCGGTGGTCCGACAGCGCGTCCTCGTCCAGCTCGAAGGAGCGCACGCCCCAGTGGAACGGGTCGATCGACCGCAGGTGGTAGGTGAGGCGCGCGGCACCGAACTGGTCGTGGTGCTGAAGGTGGCACTGGTTGCACCGGCG
>CAZPNB010000043.1:0-3446 GCA_964587305.1 uncultured Spirochaetales bacterium
TCGGCCTCACCGGCACCTGCATCCGCAAGACCGCGCGCACCCTGCTGATGCTGCTCGCGCTGACCGCCGCGGCGGGATTTCTCGGCTGGCGCCTGCCGACCGGCTTCGTGCCCGACGAAGACCAGGGCTACCTGTACGTCAACGTGCAGCTCCCAGACGCGGCATCGATGGAACGCACGGACGCCGTGTGCAAGCAGGTCGAGGCGATCCTCGAGAAGACGCCGGGCGTCGGCGACTACAACACCGTGGCCGGCTACAGCCTGATCTCGCAGAGCTCCGCCACCTACAACGCCTTCTTCTTCGTGTCGCTCGATCCATGGCACGAGCGCACGACAGCGGAGACGGGCTTCAGGGGGATCCAGGCGGCGCTCAACCGCGAGCTCGCCGGCATCCCCGGCGCACAGGCCTTTGCGTTCCTGCCGCCGGCGATCCCCGGCATCGGCACCGGCGGTGGCTTCTCGATGATGCTGCAGGACCGCAGCGGACAGGGCGTGGAGTTTCTCGCACAGAACACCCAGAGCTTCCTCGAGGCGGCGCGCAAACGACCCGAGCTGGCCGGCCTCTTCAGCCCGTTTCGGGCGTCGGTGCCGCAGATCTTCGCGGACGTCGACCGCGACAAGGCGCTCAAGCAGGGCATCGACATCTCCTCCGTCTACACCACGTTGCAGGCGTTCATGGGCGCTGCCTACGTGAACGACTTCAATCGCTTCGGGCGACAGTGGAAGGTGTTCCTGCAGGCCGAGCCGGAGTACCGCCGGAAGGCGGACGACCTGGGTGCGTTCTACGTGCGCAACGCGGAGGGCAGCATGGTGCCGCTCTCGACGCTGGTGACAGCGCGCGACGTGCAGGGACCCGAGTTCACCACGCGCTTCAATCTCTACCGGGCCGCCGAGGTCAGCGGACAGCCCGCGCCGGGCTACAGCACCGGAGATGCCCTCGCGGCGCTCGAAGAGGTGGCGCGTGAGGTGCTTCCCGCCGAGATGGGATACGACTGGAACGCGCTCTCCTACCAGGAGAAGAAGGCCGGTGGCGCCGGGCTGGTGTTTATCTTCGCCATCGTGCTGGTGTTCCTGATCCTGGCGGCGCAGTACGAGAGCTGGTCGTTGCCGTGGAGCGTGTTGCTCGGCACACCACTGGCGGTGTTTGGCGCCTTCCTCGGCCTGTTCGTGCGCAATTTCGAGCTCAACGTCTTCGGGCAGATCGGGCTGGTGATGCTGATCGGCCTGGCCGCCAAGAACGCGATCCTGATCGTCGAGTTCGCCAAGCTCGAGCTCGAGTCGGGCAAGCCACTGGTCGAGGCGGCGCTCTCGGGGGCTCGCCTGCGCCTGCGCCCGATCCTGATGACCTCGTTCGCGTTCATCCTCGGCTGCGTGCCGCTGGCGATCGCCTCCGGCGCTGGGGCGGTGTCGCGCCAGCAGCTCGGCATCGCGGTGATCGCCGGCATGCTCGTGGCGACGCTGCTCGGGATCTTCCTGGTGCCGGTGCTCTTCGTGGTGATCGAGAAGCTCACCGCGCGGCGCGGCGCACCGGCCCACGGCGCCGCACCGGCGCCCGTCCCGGTGGCGGGAGGTCGCGAGTGACACGCGCTGCGCGCGGCGCCGCGGCGTTCGTGTGTGTGCTCGCGGTCTCCGGCTGCGCGATCGGCCCCAACTATCATCGCCCCGATCTGCCGGCGCCGCCGAGCTTCCGGGATCGCCCCGAGGAACAGGCGTCGATCGCGGATCTCCCGTGGTTCGAAATGTTCCGCGACGAGGTGCTACAGGAGCTGGTGCGCGGGGCGCTCGCCAACAACCGCGACCTGCTGTCGGCGGCAGCCCGCGTGGAGCAGGCGCGCGGCCTCGCGGCGGTGCAGCGCGGCGAGCTCTTCCCCCAGGTCGGCTACGAGGGGGTCGCGGCGAGAGGCGAGAACTCGAGCTTCAGCGCGCCCGCATTCGGGCGTGGCACGGAGAACGACTTTCTCGCGGTGCTGAACGCGACCTGGGAGATCGACATCTGGGGTCGCATCCGGCGCGCCAGCGAGGCCGCGCGCGCGGAGATGCTCGCCACCGAAGCGTTTCGGCGCGGAGTGGTGCTCTCGCTGGTGTCCGGCGTCGCGCAGTCCTACTTCGAGCTGCGCGAGCTCGACCTCGAGCTCGAGATCGCCCGGCGCACGGTGGACGTCTTCGGCGAGACGCTGCAGATCTTCCAGCGACAATACCAGGGCGGCGTGGCCTCGAAGCTCGACCCGCTGCGCGCGGAGGCGGCGCTCGCGCAGGCCGCGGCGACGATCCCCGATCTCGAGCGCCGCATCGTCGCCAAGGAGAACGAGCTGTCCGTGCTCGTCGGACAGCCGCCCGCGACGCTGCCGCGCGGCAGCGCGCTCACCGAGCAGGCGTCGCCTCCGGAGATCCCCGCCGGCGTGCCTTCGCTGCTGCTGGAGCGCCGGCCGGACGTGCTGGAGGCGGAGCAGATCCTGGTCGCCTCCAACGCGCGCGTTGGCGAGGCGCTGGCCAATTTCTTTCCGCGCATCGGCCTCACCGCGCTCTACGGCGGCGCGAGCGACGATCTCTCCGACCTGCTCGACGATAGCGCGGGCCTTTGGTCGGCCCTCGCGAGCGCCGCGGGGCCGATCTTCACCTTCGGCCGCACCTGGTACTTCTGGCGCGCGACCCAGGCGAACACCGAGGCGGCGCGGATCGACTACGAGCAGACGGTGCTGGTGGCGCTCCAGGAGGTCTCCGACGCGCTCGTCGCGCGCGAAAAGCTGGCGCTCGTGCGCATCGAAGAGGAGCGCGCGGTGAGCGCGCTCGCGGAATCGCTGCATGTCGCGCGCACGCGCTATGTCGGAGGCCTCTCCACCTACCTCGAAGTGCTCGATGCACAGCGGGAGCTCTTCCCGGCCGAGAACGCGCTGGCCCAGACGCGCCGCGACGAGCTGCTGGCGCTCGTCTCGCTCTATCGCGCGCTCGGCGGCGGCTGGTCGGAGGCCCCGCCGGCGCCGGAAGTTCCGCAGCCCGTCGCTCCGTGAGGAATGCGCTCAGGAGCGGTCCGGCGGCTCTTCGGTTCCCGGCCGGTTCGCGATCGACAGCGCTGCGAGTTGCGCAATCGTGATCGCCAGATAGAGCTGCCCGGTGATCGCCTCCAGCCAGGCCAGCGTGCCGGCGAGCGGCGTTATCGGTGTGATGTCCCCATAACCCAGCGTCGCGAGCGTGACGAACGAGAGATACAGGTACCGTTCCGGGCCCGCGGTAGCCCAGGCGGTATCGGCGGGGAATCGGAACGAGCCCGGCAACAGGCCGTCGAGGATCTCGTAACTCTTCGCCCATGCGAGCCCGATCAGAACGTACACGCAGATCGCACCGACGATCCGATCTTGAACCGGCCGGTTCTGTCGCATGACCGTGGCATACGCGCGCCACACCACGAGTCCTTCGAATAACATCACGGTTGCATTTCGGATGGTCGGC
>CAZPNB010000044.1:0-3110 GCA_964587305.1 uncultured Spirochaetales bacterium
GGCAGGTGGCCGAGCTGGGTGGCGCGCTGCGCGACGTGCTGACCGACGAGGGCGGCGCGCGGCAGCGGCTGCGCGAGCGCGCGGAGGCCACCGCCCGTCTGCTGCGCTCGGGCGCGAGCGGCTCGCAGCTGGCGCCCTTCAATCAACCGATCGGTCCGCACCGCCGCTTCGACTGGCTGCCGATGAGCCTCGACGAGATCCGCGAGCTGCAGTCCGCTCTCGGCGGCACCCTGAACGACGTCGTGCTCGCCGTGGCGGCGGGCGCACTGCGCCGCTTCTTGAAGATCTCGCGCCACACGGACACCGATTCGCTCGAGTTCCGGGTGATGACGCCGGTGAGCCTGCGGGCGAGCGGCGAGCGCGGCCAGCTCGGCAACCGCGTCGCCGCCTGGCTGGTGAAGCTGCCGCTCGGCGAGCGCGACCCGCTGCGGCGCTTCGCGCTGGTGCGGGAGACCACGGCGCAGCTCAAGGCGCGCCACGACGCGCTCGGAACGGAGACGCTCAGCCAGGCGCTCGAGTGGATCGGCTCCACGCCGATCTCGCTCGGCGCGCGCCTGCTGAAGGAGAGCTCGCCCTTCAACATGGTGATCACGAACGTGCCGGGGCCTAGCACGCCGCTCTACCTGCTCGGCGCGAAGATGCTCGAGGCCCACCCGATGGTCCCGCTGCTGGGCGTGCTCGGCCTCGGCATCGCGCTGTTCAGCTACGAGCGCACGCTCTCGTGGGGCTTCACGGCCGACTGGGACCTGGTGCCCGACCTGCACGAGCTGGTGCTCGCCGTCGAGCACGAGTTCCAGCAGCTGCGCCGCGCCGCCGGTACGCAGCGCTGACCTCGAGCGCGCGCCTCCGGTTCGAGCTCGTCTTCGTGCTGCTACCGCTTCGGCTTCTGCGCGGAGGAACGTTGTGACGAACCGGAGGAGAACTGAGATGGAGGCCATCGAATACAAGGGGTACCGCGGGGCCGTCCGCTACTCGGCGGAGGATCGCATCCTGCACGGCCGGATCCTCGGCATCGACGATGGGGTGAACTTCGAGGGCGCCGACGTCGACGAGCTCGAGAAGGCCTTCCACGAGGCCGTCGACGACTACCTGGCGCTCTGCGAGAAGCTGGGGCGCGCGCCCGATCGAGAGTACTCGGGCCGGATCCCGCTCCGCATCGACGGCGCGCTTCACCGGCGCGTAGCCATCGCTGCGGACTCGGAGGCGAAGAGCGTCAACAGTTGGATCGCAGACGCGCTGGAGGCCGCGACGGAGCCCCGCCGGTCCGACGCCGCGACAGAGAACGGGGTGGAGGACGAGTCGAGCGCACTCCGCGGACACAGCTCTCGCCGCCGAGATTGGAAAGCCGCGGCGGTGAAGGCGACGAGCGGCAAGAAGAAACGCGCCGGCGCTCGGAAGGCGACTCGCTGAAGATGAAGATGGTGGAGGCGGCGGGAATCGAACCCGCGTCCGCATGGTGTCCGGCCAGCGCGTCTACGTGCGTAGCTTCCGCTCGTTTTCGGTGGGGCCTGTCGCGGATGCCAGGAGAAGCGCCCACCTAGACAGACTTGATTCTCGTCCCCGGATGCGGTCTGTCAGCGGCCGGGGACCAGTCTCCTGATGACGCCCGCGACCCGCTAGGAGACGTCGCGGACGGGCGTCGCTGCTCCAGGGATTAGCTAGGCAGCGATTGCGTAGTTTGCGTCAGCAGTTATCACTACCAACTCGCCACCAGATTAACGAGGTGGGTGACGACCTCGGCACGCAGCGCTCGCTTTCGACCACCCGTCGAAACCGATCGCCCCCTGTGGCTCCCAGAGTAAGCCCGATTCGCCGCGCCGCAAGCTATTGGAGCGCGGGCCGGGATCGCGATCAGAGGTCCTTCTCCCTCGGCCCTAGAGCAACACCCCGCGCGCCGCGAGGTCGGCGATCCGCTCCGGCGCGTAGCCCAGGATCGACTCGAGCACGAGGCGGTTGTCGCGCCCGAAATGGATCGCGCGCTCCGGCACCCGCGCCTGCGTGCGCGAGAAGCGCAGACGCGAGCTCTCGACGGTGGTCGTCCCGTAGAGCTCGTGCCCGATCTCGACGAAGTGTCCGCGGTGTCGGAGCTGTGGGCAGGCAAACAGGCCCGGGGTGTCGAGGACCGCGTGGGCCGGCACCCCGCACGCCTGGAGCCGCGTCTCGACCTCCGCCGGCGTGTGCTCGGCCGTCCACGCGGCGATCGCGGCATCGACGCACGCCCGCTCCTCGCGGCGGTGCAGCAGATCACCGCGCCCGATCGCGCCGCATAGCGCGCACCAGTCGCGGTCGTCGCGCACCGCGAGCGCCACCCACGCGTCGTTCCCCGCGGCCGGAAAGATCCCGTGCGGGTGCAGTTCGGGGTCGCCGTTGCCGGCGGGCGCGGGCACGCGACCGTGCGCGGCGTAGTCGAGGAACGCGGGCGCCAGGAAGTGCAGCGCAGCCTCGCCCTGCGCCATGTCGATGTACTGGCCCGCGCCGGTGCGGTCGCGGTGCTCGAGGGCCGCGAGGATGCAGAGCGCGTTGTAGCGCACCCCGATGAAGTCGGTGTACGCGCCGTAGGGTCCGGCGGGCGGACGGCCAGGCCAGCTCGCGAGCGACTGGAAACCGGTGATCGCGGCGGCGAGATTCCCGAAGCCGGTGAGGTCGCGCCACGGACCGGTCTGGCCGAGCAGACAGCTCGAGATCATCACGAGATCGGGCTTCACCTCGCGCAGCGTCTCCCAACCCAGCCCGTAGCGATCGGCCACGCCCGGCGCGAACGACTCCGTCACCACGTCGGCCCAGCGCACCAGCTCGAGCGCGATCGCGCGCCCCTCCTCTCGGCAGAGGTCGAGTGTGATGCCGAGCTTGTTCGCGTTGGCGCTCTGGAAGCCGCCCGCTCCCTCGGGATGCGGGTGGTTGAACTGATACGGCGGAATCACGCGCAGCGTGTCCAAACGCACCGTCGACTCGACGTGGATCACCTCGGCGCCGTAGTCCGCGAGCATGCGCGTCGCGCCGGGCCCGGCGAGCACCCAGAACAGATCGAGGATCCGGACGCCATCGAGCGGCAGTGCGGTCGTGCCCGGCGATGTCACACCGCGGTCGCGGTCCGCTGCGCAGACCGGCGA
>CAZPNB010000045.1:0-2540 GCA_964587305.1 uncultured Spirochaetales bacterium
GTTCGTCGCCGCGCTGTTCGCGCTGCATCCGCTCCACGTCGAGGTCGTGGCGTGGGTGTCTCAGCGCAAGGAGCTGCTGAGCACCGGTTTCGGCCTGCTCTCGGCGCTGGCCTACGTCGCGTGGACGCGGCGCGGCGGGGCGCTGCGCTATGCGGGGGTCTGGCTCGCGTTTGCGTGTGCGCTGGCGGCGAAGCCGATGCTCGTGACGCTGCCTTTCGCGCTGCTGTTGCTCGACTACTGGCCGTTGGGCCGCACCCGTTTCTCTCCAGGCGGAGACGCGCCGACGCGCGCGTTCGGCCGGCTGCTGCTCGAGAAGCTCCCGCTGTTCGCGCTGTCGGCCGCCGCGAGCGCAACGGCGTTCGCGGTACAGCAGATCGCCAGGACCGAGGCACCGGATGTGTCGCTGGGGCTGCGCCTCGCCAATGCCGTGGTCGCCTGCTTCCGCTACCTCGGGCTCGCGCTCTGGCCGAGCGAGCTCTCGATCCTGTACCCGCATCCCTACGCCCCGGAGCTCGGCGGCGAGCCGTGGTCGGCCGCGACCGTGGCTGCGGCGGGTGTCGCGCTGGTGGCGATCACCGCGGCGGCGTTGCGCGCGCGGCGTCGCCCATACGCGGCCATGGGCTGGCTCTGGTACCTCGGCACACTGGTTCCGGTGATCGGGCTGATTCAGGTGGGGCCCCAGGGCATCGCCGACCGCTACACCTACGTGCCGCTGCTCGGTGTGTTCATCGCGATCGCGTGGGGCGCTCGCGACGGGATCGCGGCACTCGGCGCGCGGCGCCCCGCGATCCGGATCGCGGCGGGTGTGCTGGCGACGGCGTTGCTGTTGGCGGCTGGCGTCGCGAGCCACGCGCGCGCACGCGTCTGGCGCGATTCCGAGACTCTCTACCGCGCCTCGCTGGCAGCGACCCCGCGCAACCCGGTGCTGATCTACAACCTCGGCGTCGTCCAGGCCCAGCAAGGCCGGACCGAAGAGGCTGCGAGCAGCTATGCCGCAGTGATCGCGATCGATCCCGAGCACTCGGAAGCCAACAACAATCTCGGGAACATCCGACTGCGCGCCGGGAACCCGGACGCGGCGGTGGCGCACTACCGCGCCGCGCTGCGCAGGAACCCCGACGATGTCCAGACGCTGCAGAACCTCGGGCGCGTGCTCTCCTGGCGGGGCGACCTCACCGGTGCTGCCGCACAGCTCGAACGCGCAGGGGCGCTGGCGCCGGCTAGCGCGAGCGTGCGGCGCGATCTCGATGCGGTGCTCGCGGCGCTGGCTGCTGAGCGCGAAGGCTCGAAGAGTCCAGAAGATACTGTGAAAGACTAGGGATTTGTTGAAAAGCTCTCGAGTTCCGGTACGGTTTCTCCGATACTCAGTGGAGTCCGATGCCGCCGAATCGCCGAAAACCGCTCTCCCGCGAGCTTCTGGGCGTGATCCGCTCGAGCGAGGTCGAGAGCTGGAGCCCCCAGGAGATCCTCACTTGGGCACTCAAGAATTTTCGGCCCCGAATCGCCCTCTCATGCTCGTTCGGGGCACCCGAAGGCCTCGTGCTGCTCGACATGATGCACCGGATCGATCCGGACTCGCGCGTGTTCGTGCTCGACACGGGGCGGCTGCCGCAGGCGACCCACGATCTGATCGACCGCGTTCGCGAGCGCTACGACAAGCGGGTGGAGGTGCTGTACCCCGACGCCGCCGCGGTGGCGTCGATGGTCGGCGAGCACGGGATGAATCTCTTCTACGAGTCGGTCGAGAAGCGCCAGCGCTGCTGCGGCGTGCGCAAGGTCGAGCCGTTGAAGCAGTACCTGTCCCTGCTCGACGCCTGGGTCGCCGGCCTGCGCCGCGACCAGAGTCTCACCCGCAACGACACGCCCAAGATTCAGCTCGACCACACGCACGGCGGCATCGTCAAGCTGAACCCGATCGCCGACTGGACGCGCGATCAGGTGCTCGACTACGTGCGCGTCCACAACGTCCCCACCAATCGCTTGCACGCGCAGGGCTATCCGTCGGTGGGCTGTGAACCCTGCTCGCGGGCGATCCGCACCGGAGAGGACTCCCGCGCCGGCCGCTGGTGGTGGGAGAGCTCCGGAAACCGCGAGTGCGGAATCCACTTCGGTGAGGAAGGTCAGGGATCCGGGATTTGATCGATCGACGCGAGTTTCTCAGCGCGTGCGCGGGCCTGGCACTGTGGCCGCTGGTCGGCCCGGCGCGCGTGGCCTGGGCGGCCGACGCTCTTCCCGGCGAGCTGCTCGAGGCGAGCCCGTTCGTCTACATCTCGCCGCTGCGCTCCGACGGCAGCGAGAGCGCCTGCCACGGCGAGGTCTGGTACGGCTGGCTCGACGGCGCGGTCGTGATCAACACGGCGCCCACCACCTGGAAGGGCCGCGCGCTGGCGGCGGGCCGCGATCGCGCGCGAATCTGGGTCGGCGATCACGGCCGCTGGAAGCAGATGATCGGCCGCAACGAGGCGTTCCGGAACGCGCCACGCTTCGACGCGCGCGCCGAATCGGTGAAGGACGGCGAAGCGCTGCTCGAGCGCCTGCTC
>CAZPNB010000046.1:0-4904 GCA_964587305.1 uncultured Spirochaetales bacterium
GAGCTCAGCGAGCTCTGCGTTGAAACGTCTCGATCTCGCCCATCTGCCGGCCGACGATCCGTCGGTCTACCGCATGCTGTGCGAGGCCGATACCATCGGCGTCTTCCAGGTGGAGAGCCGGGCCCAGATGGCGACGCTGCCGCGCATGAAGCCCGAGCGCTTCTACGACCTGGTGGTGGAGGTGGCGATCATCCGGCCGGGCCCGATCACCGGCAAGATGGTGCACCCGTACTTGAACCGGCGCGCCGGGCGCGAGCCGGTCACCTACGCGCACCCGTCGCTCGAGCCGATCCTCGCGCGCACGCTCGGCGTACCGCTGTTCCAGGAGCAGCTCTTGCGGATCGCGATGACCGCCGCCGGCTTCACCGGCGGCGAAGCCGAGGAGCTGCGGCGCGCGATGGGCTTCAAGCGCTCGGTGGAGCGGATGAGCCGCATCGAGTCGCGGCTGGTCGCCGGCATGAGCGAGCGCGGCATCGGGCGAGCGGCGCAACAGGAGATCCTGCGCGGGATCACGTCGTTCGCGCTCTACGGCTTCCCCGAGTCGCACGCGGCTTCGTTCGCGCTGATCGCCTATGCCTCGGCCTATCTCAAGTGCCACCACCCGGCGGCGTTCCTCGCCGGCCTGCTCAACGCGCAGCCGATGGGCTTCTACAGCGCGGCGACGCTGGTGAAGGACGCTCAGCGCCACGGCGTCACCGTGCTTCCGATCGACGTCGCACATTCGCTGTGGCGCTGCGCGCTCGAAGCGACCGCGGAAGCGCCCTGCGCAGTGCGGCTGGGGCTGCGTCTCGTCGCCGGGCTGCCGCAGCAGACGGCCGAGCGGCTCGCCGCCGAGAGGGCGCGCGAGCGGCTCGCGAGCATCGGCGATTTCGCCGCGCGCGTGCGGCCGCGGCGCGAGGATCTCGCGGCGCTGGCAGAGCTCGGCGCGCTGGCGAGCATCGACCCCGCCGCGCGCACGCGCCGCGGAGCGTTGTGGCAGGTGTCGGGGCTCGCGCGCGAGCCGCTGCTCGCGCGCGTCGACCCGGCGCGCGAAGACTCGCCGCTGCCCGAGATGAGCGCGCTCGAGGAGACGCTCGCCGACTACCAGCAGAGCGGTGTCACGACCGGCGCCCACCTGATGGCGCATCTGCGCCCGCAGCTGGCAGCGCGCGGCGTGCTCTCCGCCATAGCACTGCGCGACGTGCGCAACGGGCACGTCGTGCGCACGGCCGGCCACGCGATCGTCCGCCAGCGCCCGGGCACCGCCAAGGGCTTCTGCTTCCTGACGCTCGAGGACGAGACCGGCACCTCGAACGCCGTCCTGACGCCGCGCTACTTCCAGCGCTTTCGCGCCGCGCTGCACGGCGCCGCACTGGTCGAGATCGCCGGCCCGCTGCAGAACGTCGAAGGCGTGATCCACGTGCGCGTGCGCGAGCTGGTGCCGCTGCGCGCGGGCGGTGAGCTGCCGCGCTCGCACGACTATCGTTAGCCCTGATCTCATTCACGAGCGCGGTTCGGGAGCGGAGCCCCCGAGTTTCCTAGACTCCCGCGCCGGTGACCGGTAGCCGAGTGCGTGTCCACCAGACCCTGCTCGGCCGTGAAACTGGAGCAGTAGACACTCATGCGATTCATCGCGCGCGCAGCCCTCGTGGCGATCGGCCTGTTCGGAGTGATCCAGCTCGTTCCCTACGGCCGCGACCACCAGAGCCCCGCGGTGATCGCCGAGCCGATCTGGAAGGGCCTGCAAACCCGCGAGCTCTTCTTCCGCGCGTGCGTGGACTGTCACAGCAACGAGACGAGTTGGCCGTGGTACGCGTCGGTTGCTCCCGTTTCGTGGCTCGTGCAACACGACGTCGACGAGGGACGGTCGCATTTCAACGTGTCGCGATGGGGTCAGGGCAAACAGCACGCCGACGAGGCCGCGGGTATGATTCGCAACGGCGAGATGCCGCCCTGGTTCTATCTGCCGGTGCATCCGGAAGCGCGACTGACGGAAGCTGAGAGGCAGGCGTTCATTCGCGGCCTGGTCGATACTTTCGGTGACGAGAAGGAAGGAGGCTCGGGCCACGACTAGCTCGTTTGACTTCGCTCGGCTTCGCCTCGCTGCGCGCGCCCTTCCGGGCGCTTGCGGGGCCTAGACTTGGCTCGCGCCCACAGGCTCCGCGCGCGCACGGCGAGACATCTCGAGCGCCACCGGACGAGCCGCGTCGGTTGGCTCCGCGCGGCCGTACTCGGCGCGAACGACGGCATCGTGTCGACGGCGAGTCTCGTGCTCGGCGTCGCGGCCGCGGCGGGATCGCGCGCCGAAGTGCTGACGGCGGGCGTCGCCGGGCTCTTCGCCGGAGCGATGTCGATGGCTGCCGGCGAGTACGTGTCCGTGAGCTCACAGCGCGATACCGAGCAGGCCGACCTCGAACGCGAGCGCGGCGAGCTCGCGCGGGATCCCGTATCCGAGCATGCCGAGCTCGCGAAGATCTACGTCGACCGCGGCCTCGACCCGGAGACGGCGAAGCGCGTCGCCGAGCAACTGATGGCGCGCGATGCGGTCGCCGCGCACGCGAGAGACGAGCTCGGCGTCACCGAGGCCCTGGCAGCGCGGCCGACTCAAGCCGCCCTCGCCTCCGCAGCCAGCTTCGCGGTCGGAGCCGCAATGCCACTGATCGCGGTTGCCGTGGCTCCGGCGGCGAATCTGATCCCGATCGTCGGCGGCGCGTCGCTGGTCTTCCTCGCGGCGCTCGGCGCGCTCGCAGCGGGAGCAGGCGGCGCCGGTGTGGGCGCCGGTGTTGCGCGCATCGTGTTCTGGGGCGCGCTCGCGATGGCGATCACCGCGGCCGCGGGGAGTCTGTTCGGGGCGATCGTCTGAATCCACGCATGCGGCGGCGAAGTGCTTCGAGGACGCCGTACGCGACCGCTGCGAACCACTCGATGGTCTTGGCTCAATCCCCCGCGCGCGGGCCGCTCTGCGGAAGCCACAGTTCGAAGCGCGCGCCGCCCAGCGGCGAGGCCAGCGCGCGCAGACTCCCGCCGTGCAGATTCACGATCGCGCGCGCCAGCGCGAGCCCGAGCCCATGGCCCGCGCCGGTCTCGCCGTCGACGCGGGCGAAGCGGTCGAAGACCCGTTCGCGGTCGCGTGCCGGAACGCCGGGGCCGGCGTCGTCCACCGCGATCGCGAGGCCATCCCCGCGCCGCGCGGCATGGATCTCTACGCTGCTGCCGGAAGGCGCGTGGGCGAGTGCGTTGTCGAGCAGATTGACGATGACACGGTCGAGCAGCGTGCGATCGCCTTCGAGCGCCGCGGCATCGCTGTGCGCGACGAGCTTCACTCCCGCCTCCTCGAAGGACGGCGCGTACGCGTCGACGTGGTGTCCGATCCAAGGACCCACCTCGATCGACACCGGCCTCAGCGCGAGGCGGCGGTCATCGATCTCGGCGAGCAGGAGCAGCGCCTGCACGACGCGGGCGAGATCCTCCGTGGTGCGGTGGACCGTCTCGAGCGCGGCGCGCAGCACGCGCTCGCCCCCCTCGAGCAGCGCTACCTCGGTGACGGTGCTGATCCGATTGAGCGGCGTGCGCAGCTCGTGGGCGGCGTCGCTGCTGAAGGAGCGGAGCCGGAAGAACGCGGCGTCGATCCGCCCGAGGACGCCGTTCAGGGTCTCCGCGTGCACATCGATCGGGTCGCCGGTACCGCGCGACGGCAGGCGCAGACGGAGGCTCCCGGTGTCGACGTCGCGCAGCACCGCGGTCGCGCGACGCAGCGGGAAGAACGCGCGCATCGTGGCACCGAGCCCGACCAGCAGCATCAGCGCAGCGGCGATCACACCGCCCACCAGCGCCCGGCGGCGGATCTCCGAGGTCTCGGACGCGAAATGGCGCAGCGGCAGCGCGAGCTCCACATGCGTCCCGGATGCCGCGACACGCTCGCCGACCATCCAGTTCCGGCGCCGCAACAGCCACAGGGATGCCAGCGTCCGGTCGCCGTCCTCGACGCCTCGGTGCAGCGCCCGGATCTCGTGCGCCGGACCGGGCCAGACGCCCCGCTCGTAGACGATCTCCCCGTCCGGAGCGCGCAGCCGGAGCGCCGCGTCGTGGTTCGGCAGCCGGCCCTGGATGTCGTCGAACGCGCTCGCAGCGGCTCCGCGCTCCTCGACCTCGCGCACCGCCACCTCCAGCACGAACTCGAACCAGCGATCGGCCTCCTCCAGCGCCTCCATCGCGGCGTAGGCGTACAACGACATTCCCGGCACACAGACCGCGACGAGCAGCACACCGCTGACGATCCACGCCGTCTGCACGTCGGAGCGCGCGAGCGACCTGCGCAGCCGCTCACGCAGCCGCATAGCCGCTTCCCCGCACCGTCCGGATCACGTCGTCGAGACCGCGGTCCTCGAGCTTGCGGCGCAGCCGGTTCACGTGCACATCGACGACGTTGGTACCTGGGTCGAACTCGTAGCCCCAGACCTCGCGCAGCAGCGCGCGCCGCGACAGCGGTGCGCCCCGCTCGCGCAAGAGCGCCGCGAGCAGCGAGAACTCGGTCGGCGTCAGGTCCATGCGCTCTCCGCGCACGGTCGCGCTGCGGCGCATCAGGTCGAGCGCGAGCGCGTCGGCGCGCAGCTCGGTGTCGTTCGGCTTCGGCCGGCGCTCCATCGCGCGCAGCCGCGCGGCCAGCTCGGCGAACGAGAACGGCTTCACGAGATAGTCGTCGGCGCCGCGGTCGAGCCCCGCGACGCGCTCCGCCACCGTTCCGCGGGCGGTCAGCATCAGGATCTGCGCCGGCCGTTGCGCCGCGCGGAGCTGGTCGAGCACGTCGTATCCCGAGCCGTCCGGCAACCCGATGTCGAGCACCGCCACGTCGAAGGCGGCGGTCGCGACCAGGTGCAGCGCGTCGCGAACGCGGGCGGCGACCGAGACCTGGTGGCCCTCGAGCG
>CAZPNB010000047.1:0-7933 GCA_964587305.1 uncultured Spirochaetales bacterium
AGCGCCAGTGCACGATCATCCCGAAGGGCGCGGCCGGCCCGGACGGCGACCAGTTCACGCTCGTCTTCGAGCATCTCGGCGGCTTCCAGAACGTCGTCGTCGAAGATACGGTGCCCCCGGCCGCGATCCTGCTCGACCCGCAGCCGCGCCCGGTGAACGGCGTCCGCGACTTCGCGCGCATCAACGCGTCGTTCGCGTCGCTCACCGGACAGAGCCGCGGCGTGGCGGCTGCCACCTTCGCCGAGATCGAAGAGCAGCTACCCCCCGATTACGACGTGCGCTCGTTCGTGTCGTCGCAGCAGGTCGCGATCTCGAAGATCGCGCTCGAGTACTGCGACGCGTTGGTCGACGGTCCGAACCGCAGCGCGTTCTTCCCCGGCTTCGACTTCAGCGCCCCGGCGAGTAGCGCGTTCGCGACACCCGCCCTGCGCGACCGGATCTTCAACCCGCTCTTCGACCGGATGATCGGAGACACGCTCGCGATGCAGCCGACCCGCGCCGAGGTGCGGCTGGCGCTCGACGTGATGACCAACCAGCTCGTGGCGGTGTGCGCGACACCGGGCGCGTGCGACGCCCAGCGCACAACGGCGATCGTCAAGGGCGCGTGCGCGGCCGTGCTCGGCAGCGCCGCGGTGACGCTGCATTGAGGGGCCGCAAGTTTCCTGCAGCGAGCCGCAGGCGAGCGAAGACCAGCGGGAAGGACGAGACAATGACGAAGAGAGCTTACGGTGAAGGGCGGCTGCCCCCGTTCCGGCACCCGGACCATCCGCGGCCGGTCACGCGGCGCCAGTTCCTCGCCCAGGGCTTCATCACCGGCGCGGCGTGGATCGCGGCGCCGAGCCTGCTCGGGCTGTTCAAGAGCAGCGAGGCGCGCGCGCAGGCGGTGATCCAGTGCGGCCTCGGCGGGGCAGGCGGCAAGCTCCCGTTCCTGGTCTTCGACCTGGGCGGCGGCGCGAGCATCGCCGGCTCGAACGTGCTCGTCGGCACGAACACCCAGCTCGACCCGCTCTCGGCCCAGGGTTACACCAAGGTCGGACTGCCGGCCGGGCGCACCCCGGTCGATCCCGCCTTCGTCGACGCGTCGATGGGGCTCGCCTTCCACAGCGAGAGCGCGCTGCTGCGCGGCATCCGGCTGCGCGCCACCCAGACGACGCTCGACCGGGTGAACGGCTGCGTCTTCTGCGCGCGCTCCGACAACGACACCGGAAACAACCCGCACAATCCCGTCTACGGGATCCACGCCACGGGCGCAGAAGGGGCGCTGCTCGCACTCGTCGGTACCGACAGCACCGACTCCGGCGGCAACTCGACGATTCCGATGTCGATGTTCGATCCGACCGCTCGGCCGACCAAGGTGGAATCGCCGGGCGAGGCGCGCGGGTTGGTGGACACCGGCCAGCTCGTCACGCTGCTCGACGATCCGGCCGGCGCCGCGGCGGTGATGGCGGCGTCGGAGGCGATCAGCGGCAGCAAGGTGGCGAAGCTGCCCGAGACCGACCTGGTCAAGGCGCTGATCAACTGCTCGTATCAGGAGACGACCGAGCTGGTGGGCCAGTTCGGCGACCCGAACCAGCTCGATCCGGCCCAGGATCCGCAGCTCACGGCGATCATCAGCCCGGCCGAGTTCAACCAGAGCGAGTTTCGCAAGACGGCGTCGATCATGAAGCTCGTGCTCGGCGGGTTTGCGGGCGCCGGAACAAGCGAGTGCAGCGGCTACGACTATCACGACGGAACGCGCGCCACCGGCGAGCGCAAGGACGAGATCGCGGGCCAGGCGATCGGCGCGGCGCTCGAGTACGCGGCGGCAAAGGGCCTGCCGCTGGTGATCTACCTGCTGAGCGACGGGTCGGTGGCGAGCGATGGGGTGGTCGACAACTCGGTGGACGGCGCCGGCAAGCTCGTGTGGCGCGGCGACAGCTCGGACACCTCCTCCACCGTGATGCTCGTATTCGACCCCGCCGGCCGGCCTGGCCTCACCGCGACCGGCAACCAGGTCGGGCGCTACCGCGCGTCGGGCGCGGTGGAGACGGCCGCCTCGCCGATCGCCGACAACGTGACCGCGCTCGCGGAGGCCGCGGTGCTGAACTACCTCGCGCTGCACGGCGAGGTGGGGGCGTTCGGGGCCGTGCTGCCCGGCTCCACGCTCGGCACCAGCGCGTCGGTGCTGGACCCGCTGACCGCGTTCGCGGTGCTGCCGCGCTTCATCGCGTAAGCTACGCGGCCGTTATTCGATCGTTTGCACCAGACCGGACTCCGCGATTCTCGTGTCACCGGTCACCAGGGGTACCCCCAGCACACGCGCGCTCGCGACGATGATTCGATCGGCGGGGTCCCAGTCTCGCGTCGCACTCAGGTCCACCATCTCGCGCGCGATCGCGGGAGAGATCCCGCAACGCTCCACCAGCGGCGCGGCGGTAGCCCGGGCCAGCCACTCGTCGATGGGAAGTGACAACCGGACACGTTGCAGCTCGACCAGCATCGCGATCTCCCACAGCGTTACGTCCGAGACTCCGAGCGGGTGGTCATCGTCTGCCCGGGCGAGAATCCGTCGCTGGGCCGATGACAGTCGCTTCGACCCTTGAAACCACCACAGCAGGATGTGGGTGTCGAGTAACGCGATCATCGGACCGACTTGCGGGGGCTCTTCGCTCGTGCGTTGCGCTTGACGAGGATGCCTCGAGCCGCGTTCCATGCGCTTGCAGGACGAACGGAAGCGTTCACGTCCCCGATGATCTCGACGCTTTCGAACAGGGTGTCTTGCGGGCGCTGCGCCTTGGCCCCACCCGTTGGCATCACGCGTGCGAGGGGCTTGCCGTGCTTGGTCACCAGCAGCGGATGTCCCGTCCTCGCGACATCGTCGAGCAAGGACAAGCAGCGGGCCTTGAACTCGGTAACCGGGACTGTCTTCATAGGACCAGTAAATATGACCACTTTCCGCCCGGGCGGCAAGCGCGCCGGGCGGCCCTCGACCGGGAGCGGCGACGTCGCTCGCTACGGGCTGCGATAGAATCCGCGCCCGATGCGAGATCTCGCCGGACGCGTGGCGGTGGTGACCGGAGCTGCTTCCGGAATCGGGCGCGCGCTGGGTCGCGCGTTCGCGGCCGAGCGCATGCGCGTGGTGCTCGCCGACGTGCAGCGAGCGCCGCTCGAGACGGTGGCCTCGGAGCTGCGCGCCAACGGCGCCGAAGTGCGGGCGGTGGTGACCGATGTCGCGGTTGCCGACGACGTCAGCGCGCTCGCCGAGCAGGCGCAGCAGGCGTTCGGCCGGATCCACGTCGTCTGCCACAACGCGGGCGTGTTTGCCGCCGGCCTGTCCTGGGAGGCGCCGCTCTCGGACTACGCGTGGGTGTTCGACGTCAACATCTGGGGCGTGATCCACGGCGTGCGGGCGTTCACGCCGCTGCAGCTCGCGCATGGCGAGGCGGGCCACGTGGTGATCACCGCGTCGATGGCGGGCGTCACGTCGGCGCCGTTCTGCGCTCCGTACTATATGAGCAAGCACGCGGTGCTCGCGTTGGCCGAGACGCTGCACCTCGAGCTCGCCGCGAAAGGCGCGGCGATCGGCGTGTCGGTGCTGTGCCCGGAGCTGGTGAACACCAGGATCGGCGACTCCGATCGCAACCGCCCCGAGCATCACAAGCGGGGTGGGCCTTCCCACGCCGAGCGCGAGCTGGTCGCGACGGCGATACGCAGCAGCACGGGCGCGGGCCTCGACCCGGACGCGATCGCCGCGCGCACGCTCGCCGCGATCCGGGAGCAGCGCTTCTACGTGTTGTCTCCCGACGGCGACCCGTGGCGCGACGCCTGCCACGCGCGGCTCGACGCGATCCGCCACGCGCGCAACCCGGGGCCCGAAGTCCCGGGTTCGTAGTCATTCAACGGAGTAGAACGTGAAAGTCGGAATCCTGCTGATCTTCCAGAACTATCAGGGCCGCGGCTCGGACGCCGACATGGTGCGCGACCAGATCCGGATCGCCGACCTGGCCGAGCCGCTCGGCTACGACTCGCTGTGGCCGCCGGAGCATCACTTCACCGACTACTCGGCGTGCCCGGACAATGTGCAGTTCCTGTCGTATATGGCGGGGAAAACGAGCCGGATCCAGCTCGGCACCGGCGCGGTGATCGTGCCGTGGAACGACCCGCTGCGCGTGGTCGAGAAGATCGCTTTCCTCGACCACCTGTCGGGCGGTCGCGCGCTGCTCGGCCTCGGCCGCGGCCTGGCGCGCGTCGAGTACGAGCACTTCGGGATCGACATGAACAGCTCTCGCGAGCGCTTCGACGAGGCGTCGCGGATGATCATCGAGGGCCTCGACAAGGGTTTTATCGACGGAGATGGCCCGTTTTACCCCCAGATCCGCACCGAGATCCGACCGCGGCCACTGCGCGGCTTCCGCGACCGCTTCTACTGCGTCGGCATCTCGCCCGAGTCGGTGCAGCAGGTGGCGAAGCTCGGCGCCCGGCTGATGGTGTTCTCGCAGACGCCGTGGGAGATGTTCAAGGACGGCGCGCTGGCCGCCTATCGCGAGGCGTGGCAGAAGTGCCAGCAGGGTCCGCCACCGCCGCCGCTGACCGGCGACCTGATGTTCTGCCATCCGGACCCGGCCCAGGCGGAGGAGCTGGCCCACCAGTACATGTCCAACTACTACCTGTCGATCCTCCAGCACTACGAGCTCTTGACCGAGCACTTCAAGCACACGAAGGGCTACGAGTTCTACGGGAACGCGAGCGATGGCCTGCGCGCGGTCGGGCTCGAGAACTCCGCGCGGATCTACTGCGGCATCCAGACCTGGGGCACCCCGGAGCAGCTGGTCGAGAAGTTGAAGGCTCGCCGCGCGCTGCTCGGCGATTACGAGCTCTCGCTGATCGTCCACTACGGCGGCATGCCGGTGGAGCTGGCGGAGCAGAGCGTGCGGCTGTTCGCCGAACAGGTGCTGCCGGAGCTTCACCGCTGGTAGGGCGGATTTGCGAAGCGTAATCCGCCACTCGTCGGCACTTGCGATGTTGGCGGATTACGGCCTTCGGCCTAATCCGCCCTACGGATCTACGGATCTCAGCCGCGCAGCAGCCGCGCGGCGTCGAGCGCGCCGTAGGTGAAGATCACGTCGGCGCCGGCGCGCTTGAGCGAGAGCAGGCTCTCGAGCAGACAGCGGTCGTAGTCGAGCCAGCCGCGCTCGGCGGCGGCGCGCAGCATCGCGTACTCGCCGCTCACGTGATAGGCCGCAACCGGCAGCGCGGTGTGGTCGCGCACCAGGCGGATGATGTCGGCGTAGACGAGGCCGGGCTTCACCATCACCCAGTCTGCCCCTTCGGCCTCGTCGAGCGCGAGCTCGCGCAGCGCCTCGCGCGCGTTGGTCGGGTCCATCTGGTAGGTCTGCTTATTGCCGGCGCGCGGCGCCGAGTCGAGCGCCTCGCGGAACGGGCCGTAGAACGCCGAGGCGTACTTGGTGCAGTAGCTGCCGATCGCGACCTCGGTGAAGCCCGCGGCGTCGAGCGCCTCGCGGATCGCGAGCACGCGGCCGTCCATCATGTCCGACGGCGCGACGATGTCAGCGCCGGCTTCGGCCTGCGAAACGGCCATCGCGGCGAGGATCGGCAGCGTCGCATCGTTGTCGATCCGCTCGCCGATCACGACGCCGTCGTGACCGTCGGAGGAGTAGGGGTCGAGCGCGACATCGGTGATCACGAGCAGCTCGGGATGCGCGGCCTTGAGCGCGCGGATGCTGCGCTGGAGCAGCCCGTCGGGCTTCGTGCACGCGCTGCCGAGCGGGTCTTTCAGCGCGTCGGGCAGCACCGGGAACAGCGCGACGCCGGGAATGCCGAGCGCAACCGCCTCGCCGGCTTTCGCGACCAGCCGATCGATCGACAGGCGCGCGTGGCCGGGCATCGACGCGATCGGCGTCGCCAGCGATTCGCCCTCCTGAACGAACAGCGGCAGCACCAGGTCGTCGACCGAGAGCCGCGTCTCGCGCACCAGGCGGCGCAGGCCGGGGTGCCTTCGGTTGCGGCGCGGGCGGATCAGCACCGCGGAAGCGTATCGCAGGCAAGCGGTCTTGCCGCGCGCAGCGAGGCGCAGCCGAGCGAAGTTCGGACAGCTTGGGTTCAAGAGAAGTCGGCGTCGCTGAACTGCGCCAGGCGCTCGATCCACCACTTCGGCGCCTGGGACATCAGCGTGTTGAGATCCCAGTAGTCGCGCCACAGCGTGATCTTGCCGTTGCGCAGCTCGTGCACCGTCACGAACGGGTTCGTGATCTTCTCGCCGGTCTCGAAGTGCCAGGTCTCGGTGTGCTCGACGACGACCGCGTCGCCTTCGGCCACCACGCGGTGGATCTCGTGCTCGAAGCGCACCACCGGATCGAGCCCGAGCCGCAGCCGCTTCACCACGTTGTCCGGCCCGACCGCGCCGGCGTCGGGGGTCGGGACGTCCTCGTACAGACCGTGCTCGTCGATGAAGGAGGCCACGCCCGCCCAGTCCTTCTGGTACAGGCAGTTCCACATCCGGTGCACGATCTCCTTGTTGCTGTGGCTCACGCGGTCCTCCGGTCGGCAGGGTGGAGAGTCGAGGAGTTTAGGAGAGCGCGGCGCGGTCGCCGCGCGTCCACGCCGGGCGGCCCGCGCACCAGGTCGCGAGGACGTCGTCGCTGGAGAGACACTCGCGCGCCGCGCGCCACGGGCGGTCGAGGAGACACAGGTCTGCGACGGCGCCGGTGGCCACGCGGCGCGGCGGTCCGCCGGGATCATCGGGGGGCGTCGTGTACAGCGCCAGCGCCTGCTCGGGAGAGAGCGCCTCGTCGGGGCCGACCACCGCGCCGGAAGCGGTCGCGCGCCGCACCGCCGCCGCGATCGACCGCCACGGATCCGGCGAGCCGTAGGGCGCGTCACTGCCGGCGGCCAGCGGGACGCCGGCCGCCAGCCAGCCGCGCGCACGGTAGAGCCACGGCAGGTCCTCGCAGGCTACGTCGCGGCGATAGTCGTCGCCGCGTTCTGCGATGAAGTGCGGCTGCGTGACGACCGCGAGCGGCAGGCCCGCGACGAGCGCAACCAGCTCGGGCGGTGCGACGGAGGCGTGCTCGAGGCGGTCGCCGCGGCGGGTGCCGGCCTCGCGGAACGCGGCGGCTGCGAAGGTCGCCTGTGCGCGCGTGACGCAGTGCACCGCGAACGCGCGGCCCTCGTCGTGTGCGGCCCGGATCCGCGCGCAGAACGTGTCGAACTCGGGCAGCCCGGGCTCGTCGAGCAGCGCCTTGACCGCCCCGCGCGCGACCCGCGCGGACGCGGGCTCGGGAAGCCCCGGCTCGCCCATCACGAGCAGGCGCTGCGGCAGCGCGCCCGAGTCCGCGGCGTCCGCGAGGTTGCGCAGCGCCGCGGCGTCGTTGCCGGCGCTCGCGTCGGTCAGCCCGGTCACGCCGAACGAGGCGAGCCGCGCGCCGACCGCGGCGAGCGGGGGTGCCGCGTCGGAGAGGCGCTCCCACAGCCAGCGGTCCGCCCGGAATAGCCGCCCGGTCGCGCGCCCGTGTGCATCGCGTTCGGCGCCACCGGGCAGCGCGCCGCCGCCTCGCTCGAGCTCCCGGACGGCGGCCGAGTTGAGCATCCACAGCGCACCGCTGCGGTGCTGCACGCGCAGCGGTCGGTCGGCGACCCACGCGTCGAGCCGGTCGCGGTCGAGCGAGCCGGCGACCGACTCGTGATAGGCGACGCCGCGCAGCCAGCCGCGACCGCCGGTCGCCGCCGAGCGCAGCGCGGATCGCAGCTCCTCCGCGCTCGTGACGGCCGGCGGTCCGCACACGACCGATGTCTCCGCGGCGGCCAGTGCATGCAGGTGCACGTGGTGGTCGTGCAGTCCCGGCAACAGGGCCCCCCCGCGCGCGGCCAAGACCGGCTCGCCGGAGCGCGGCGCGAGCCCGGCGCCGATCGCCGCGATCCGCTCGCCCGCGAGGCG
>CAZPNB010000048.1:0-5439 GCA_964587305.1 uncultured Spirochaetales bacterium
TCATTTCCACACGATTCGGGACGGGACCCTTCGATCCGAAGCACGGCTCAATCGTGTCAGTCCTTGATCGAGGCATGGCCAGTGGAAAGTCGATCCTTGTAGGACAGAATGCGCAGACCGGGCGGATCACGACAGTGATCACCGGGAACAGCTTGATCTCGTCTAGGTTCGTACCGTTACCGTGAGTGATGAAGAGATGGACGTCGCACAAGTCGTGAAACTGCTGCGAGAGATTCCTAACGATCCGCGCGAACTACCCGAAGCGATCGCCACGTTCCAGCAGCTCGTATGGACCGAGCCACTGACGGGGAGCAGCGCAGTGCTAGAAATTGTGCGAGAACTCGCCTATGACCTCGATTACTACCAACCTGATCCTCAAGCGCGGGCAGAGGATCCGTCCTACTACGACGACGACAGGGCAGTGGCGGAAATTGAGGAGGCGCTAACACGCATCGACCGGGCAAAGCAATAACCTGAACGGGGTGTTACGGCGAATAGCGGTGTCGTCCCAAAGTGATCAGAGCCCCTCCCAGAATCCTGAACTCGACCAGCTGATGGCGGAGTACTACGCGGAGTCTCAGCCGACGTGGCTGCTCCCCCCGAAGACCATCGCAGAGATCGAAGCCGAGAGTTTCCAAGTTGGTCGGGCGGCCGACCCCCACGAAGCGAACTGGCTCGGGACAGCGGCGCGGTGGGCGTGGAATGGAGGGAAGTACGTCTGGAAGAATACCAGCTTCGATGGGCCAAGTCCGGGAGCGTACTACCTCAACGGACGCATCGTCGGAGTTCGGTGGAAGCAGAGCCAGTTTGGCGTCCGACTCGACGTCCATCCGCTTCCCGGAAGCGCCGGAAGGCCGGTGCTTCATCTCAACTACGGACCACCTGGAAAGGGAGAAGCAAGCCACGTGGTCTTGTTTGACCCGAACTGGTTGGGCAGACAATGACGACTCCCTCTTCGGACAAGCTTCACGATCTCGCGAGGGCCCTGAGAGATCTTGTGGGGAGAGCAACCTCCGATCGCGCTGAACTCGATGAGTGGTACGCGGCGGCCCGAAGACTTCAGGAGTGGATAAGAGCGGACCCGGATCTAAGCGATGCGGTACCGCATTTTGTTTGGCACTACCTTGCTGATGCGGATATTCGGCGAAAGGATCCCGCGTACGACTTGGAGCAGGCGCAGTGCTTGATGGAGATTGTCGATTCGCTTGAGCGGGGAGAGCTTCCGGCCGGATGAGGAGAGATCGGGTCAGATGATACACAGTGATACACAGGGGGCGGAGTTGCCTTTTGTCGAGCAGTGAATCCAGCAGAACGCCTCGGGGACGCAGTTGCGAAGTTTCCTTCCTCCGACGGGCGTCGCGTCGCTCAACTCGCCGCCTCGAGCCTCTCCCGCTAATCCGGCACAGAGCCGGGCTGCGTTGATCGATCCGCTGGCCTTTCTCGTTTGGAGAAAGGCATCGATGCTGCGGAACAGTGCATCCTGATCTAGAACTCCACCACATGCCGCACGCCGCGCACCGCGCGCAGCTCGTCGAGCGCGTCATTGATCCGTGCGAGCGGATAGCGCGCGGTGATCATGCTCTCGAGGTCGAGCTTCCCAGCCTGCCAGAGTGCTACGAAGCGCGGGATGTCGCGCTGCGAGTTGCAGCTGCCGAGGATGCAGCCGACCAGCTTCTTCTCCTGCACGCCGAATAGCGCCGCCGGCGAGATCGTGACTGGCTGGCTGATCGGGACCGCGCCGACCAGCACGATCGTGCCGCCCTTGCGCGCGGCCTGGATGCCGGTGTGCACCAGCGCGGCCGCACCGGCGGCGTCGAACGCGTAGTCGACGCCGATCCCGTTCGAGAGCTCCCGGCAGCGCGCGACCACGTCCTCCCGGTCCGGGTCGAGTACGTGCGTCGCGCCGAGGCGCCCCGCCACCTCGCGCCGCCCCGCCACCGGGTCCGACACGATGATCCGCGCGGCGCCGATCAAGCGCGCGCCCTGCACGATCGACAGGCCGATGCCGCCGGCGCCCATCACGAGCACGGTGGCGCCGGCTTCGACCCGCGCCGTGTTGAGCACCGCGCCGACCCCCGTCTGCACCGCGCAGCCGATCACGCACGCGATCTCGGTCGGGACGTCGCGCGGGATCTTCACCGCGCCGGTGCTCTGCGTCACGACGTGCTCGGCGAAGCCCCCGACGCCGAGGCCGCGGTAGACGACCGCGCCGCCGCGCGAGAGCCCGGTGCTGCCGTCCGCGAACGTGCTGGTCAGGATGTCGTCCGAATTGACGCACAGCGCGTGCTCACCCCGCACGCACCAGTAGCAGGAGCCGCACGGCGGGCACGGCGTCAGCACCACCGGGTCGCCGGGTTGGAGATCGCCCGGGCGGACGCCGGCGCCCACGCTCTCGACGACACCGGCGGCCTCGTGGCCGAGCACGACCGGCAGGCGCATCGCCGGGTTCTCGGCGTCGATGATCCCGAGGTCCGAGTGGCAGATACCGCAGTGCTTCACCGCGACGCGAACCTGGCCGGGGCCGGGCTCCGCGATGATCAGGTCGCCGACGACGTTCAGCGGTTTATTCTGCTCTTCGAGAAGCGCAGCGCGCATCTGTGTTCTCCAGTTGAGCGGGAGGGAGGGGCATCCTACCCCGTCGTGGGCGCGTGTGGCATCGCTTGCACTGAACGGGTCCGGCGCGGTACAACAGGGCGTGATCTTCGAGGAGTTCGCGACCGGCGGCTGCCGTTCGTACCTCGTCGGCTGCGACGAGGATCGCGTCGCGGCGATCGTTGATCCGATCCTGGACCGCGCCGAACGCTATGCGGCCACCGCCGCCGCGCGCGGGCTCGCGATCCAGTACCTGATCGACACCCACACCCACGCCGATCACTTCTCGGCGACGCGCCACCTCGCGCGCGAGCTCGGCGCTCCGGTGGTGATGCACCGCGCGAGCCCGGCGCCGTTCGTCGACGTGGCGGTGCAGGACGGCGATTCGCTCGCGCTGGGCTCGCTGCGGATCGGCGTGATGCACACGCCCGGACACACCGCGGACTCGATGTGCCTCGTGCTACCGGAGCGGATCTTCACCGGCGACACGCTGCTGCTCGGGTCGCTCGGTCGCACCGACCTGCCGACCGGAGACGCCGAGGCGCTCTACGACAGCCTCCACGAGCACCTGTTTACGCTGGACGCGGAGCTGATCGTCCACCCCGGACACAACTACAAGGGCAGCGCGCCGACCAGCCTCGCCGAGCAGCGGCGCACGAATCCGCTGCTCGCGGTGCCCGACCGCGCCAGCTTCGTCGCCGAGATGAGCGCCCGCAGCCTCGAGCTGCCGCGCCATGTCACCGAGGCGCTGCGCACCAACGCGTCGGGCGGCAAGCCGGTGAGCCAGCTGATCCACGACGCCGCGCGCGCGATCGCGTTCATGCCGATCGCCGAGCTGCGGCGGCGCGTCGAGCGGGGCAGCCGCGACGTGGCGATCGTCGACGTGCGCGAGGCCGACGCCTACGCGGCGGGCCACGTCCCCGGCGCGATCCACCTGCCGCGCGGCCAGCTCGAGCTGCTCGTCGATCGCGTCTTCCCGGACCCGGCGACGCGCGTGCTCACCTACTGCGAGCTCGGCAAGATCTCGACGCTCGCCGCGGCGACGCTGCGCCAGATGGGCTTCGCGAGCGCGGTCGCGCTCGACGGCGGGTTCCGCGACTGGGTCGCGGCGGGCGCGCCGGTGGAGGTCGGACCGGCGACCGCGCGCGGTTAGCGCTCGGGCGCGGAGAAGAGCCGTGCGCCTTCCTTGCGCACGCGGCAGCCCGCCAGCAGCGCGCCGAGCGCGAGCAGCTCGCGGCCGTGCTCGAAGCCGGCCAGGAACGCTTCGACCGCGGAGCGGCCGGCCGCGCTCGCGGTGCAAGACGCGAGCACGCGCTCGACCCGCTCCAGCATCCAGAGCTGGATCGGAACGACCATCCTCCGCCCGCGCACGCCGCCGATCGCGAACTCGTGGGTGAGGGCGCCGTCGCCTGTCTGCAGCGCCTCGAAGCCCGGCGACGCGAAGAACGTCTTCCCCGGCAGCTCGCCGCCCGGCCCGTGCGCGCCGCTGGCGATGAACGCCGTGACGACGCGAGCGGTGCTGGCCAGCACCGGCCACATCTCCGCGAAGAAGACGCGCAGCACCGGCACCAGCGTCTCGGGGATCGCGTCGTCCGCGAGCCAGTCGCCGCCGTCGCTCGTCGCCGGGCGCCCGACCAGCGCACGGCTTGCGTCGAGCGAGTAGAGCCGCTGTCCGTACATGCGCGCGTTGAGCGCTCCTTCTCCGTTCGTGCGCTCGACCCATTCGCACACGATCGGGAAATGGGTGCGCAGCGCGAAGCCCGACACCGCGTCGCGGTAGAGGTGCGCGTAGAGCGGGCCGAGCAGCGCGAAGTCGGCCAGGCTCGGCCGGCCGCCGAACACGTAGTCGTGGCGACCGAAGTGCGTCTCCAGCAGACCGAGCAGGTGGTGCTGGCTGGCCTGCCACGCGCGCTCGGTGCGCGCGTCGCAACCGAGCTGCACGAGCCCCGCGTACACGCCCTTCGGGTCGACGCGCGTGTCCGAGATGCCGAAGGCATTCTCGAAGAACGCGGCTCCGGCGGCCCGCCTTGCGTCGCCGGGCGCTCCGGCGGCGAGGAAGGCTCCCCACTGCTGTTCGTTGAATCCGCGGTGACTCGGCGAGCGGCCGCCCTCGCTGAAGTACCAGCGTTCCCAGAACGCCGGAACCACCATCCACTCGTCGGCGAGCAGCTCGATCAGATAGGCCGCGAGGCATTGGCGGGGTGCGTGCGCGGCGTCGGGCACGACCGGCGCTTCGGGATGCGCCGCCTCGCAGTAGTCGAGGATCGCGCTGGAGTCCTGCACCCAGGTGCCGTCGGGCGCCTCGAGCTGCGGCACCGCCCCGCTGCCCGAGCGCGGAATCAACAGCCCTGCGAGCAGCTCGGGCGTGGCGAGGATGTCCTCGAAGCCGCGGCCGAGCGCCCCGTGCCGCTGCTTGAAGCGCAGATACGCGCGGACCTTGCCCGAGAAGTAGCTGTGCTCCCAGGAGAAGAGCCGATACATCGTCAAAGCCCGGCGACGTGCGATATGCCCAGCCCGCGCGCCGCCCGCTCGATCTGGCTGGCGCGCTCGGAGACGTACGCCGACGGCCGGGTCGCCGACATCCGCTTCGGGCTCGGCAACACCGCCGCGAGCAGCGCCGCCTCGTGCAGCGTGAGCTGGCTCGCCGGCTTGCCGAACATCCGCTCGCTCGCGATCGCGGCGCCGAAGATCCCGGGGCCGAACTCCGCGACGTTCAGGTACACCTCGAGAATCCGGCGTTTCGGCCACAGCTGCTCGATCCACACCGTGAAGTAGGCCTCGAGCCCCTTGCGCACGAGGCTCCGGCCCGGCCACAGAAACAGGTTCTTCGCCAGCTGCTGCGAGATC
>CAZPNB010000049.1:0-2979 GCA_964587305.1 uncultured Spirochaetales bacterium
GTCTGCTCGATCGCCGCCGCGGTGTCGGCGTCGCCAGCGATGCCCTCGACCTCGACGTAGAGGTGCCCGCCGAGGCGCGTCAACACGACCTGGTCGCCCGCGACGAGCGCGATCGTGCCATCGGGGCTCTCGATGTTGCCGTGGTTCGCGACGGTGGTGCCGAGTAGCGCGACCGACCCGGCGCGGATCTGGGCGTCATTGCGCACGGTTCCGGTCAGCTCGAAGTGATCGCTGCCGGCGACAAAGTCCTCGTCGCTGATGTTGCCGGCCGCGGCGACGAGCCCGGCGACGTCTACCACCGCGCTGCCGCCGAAGAAGATGCCAGCGGGGTTCACGATGTAGACGATGCCATTGGCGAACAGCCCGCCGTCGATGTGGGTCGTGTCGCCGAACACCCGGTTCAGCACGCGCGACGAGCTGTCCGGCTGCACGAAGTGCAGCTCCTCGTGCGCCCAGACGTCGAATTGGTCGTAGTGGATGATCGCGCCGTCGCTGGCGTGGATCGTCGTGACGTCGCCCTGCTGCTGGAAGGAGACGTCGCCCGCGATCACCTGCTCGCCGGCGATCTCGGCCCGGATCGGCGGTGAGCCGGGAAGCGCGGCCAGGAACGCGACCAGCAGGCCGCGAGCAACCACGCGCTGGAACGGGCTGTGACCGCTGGGGAAGCTCGGGCCGCTCTGCATCCGCGTTCTCCGCGAGGGTGATTTGGTGTGTGCCGCATTAGAACATGACCGTGACCAAGACGTGAAACTCGGGGCTGTCGCCGCCGCGCGAGCCGTCCTCGAGCTTGCTGCGCGGCCAGGCGACGTCGACGCCGGCGCGCAGGTAGCGCATGAACTGAAGCTCCGCGCCGAGGCCCACGGCGACCAGGGTCTCGTCCTCCTCGTTGACCACCTCCGCGGTCGGATCGTCGCCATCCTCCTGGTACGTGAGGCCGCCGTCAACGAAGGCCTTCAGGATCAGGTCCCAGTCCGGCCGCGCGAACACCGTGCGCGGCCACGCCCGGAACGGCCCGATCACCGGCAGCTCGATCGGCTCGCCGCCCGGGTCGAGCAGGCGCGCCAGGTGCAGGCGGTACTCGGCCGAGCTGATCACCGCGCTGTCGCCCGCGACCTCCGACTGCTCGTAGCCGCGCACCGTGTAGAGACCGCCTGCCACCTGCTGGAACTGCGGCACCAGCCGGTCGCCGAACGACCACTGCCCGCGCGAGCTCAGCACCACCTCGTGCGCGAGCGTCGAGCGCGACGGCGAGCCCGGGTCGCCCCAGCCGCGTCGATACAAGAGGATCGGCTCGAGATAGAACGAGAAGCTGCCGTCCCAGCGCGCCAGCTCGAAGTACGCATCGGGATCTGTGCGGCCGAGATTGATCAGACGACTCGTCTCGGTGCCGGCCACGCCCGGCGCGTTCCACTCGATGCCGGCCTCCAGCCAGAGGCGCGACGTCAGGCCGTCGAAGTGTGCGGCCAGGCCGCTCTCGGGGAGGAAGAAGTCCTCCTCCTCCTCGCCGCGCAACGCAGATTCGCCGACGAACGTGAAATCGTTCTGCACGCCGACCTGCCGCCAGCGTGCACCGCCGTAGGCGTCGAGAAAGAACCCGCCGAGCTGTAGCGCGTTGGCGATCACGCGCCCGCCGCCCTCCCACTGGTCGCCGCGGTAGTCGAGGCGCGTGACACCCACCTCCGACGCGTCGTACTCGCTATACGACCCGTACGCGCGCACGCGCAGCCAGTCGAGCTTCCAGATCGGCACCTCGTAGGAGCCGAATCCGGCGTGCACGTCGCCGAAGCCGCCGGTCACGTAGTCGAGGCGCAGCACGTCGTCGTGGCCGGTGAGCTGGGTGTGGGAAAAGCCGAAGCGCTCGCGCCATTCAGTGGTGGCTTCGGTGCCATTGTTGGCGAGCTGCGCGTAGGCGAGCCACGGCTTGTGCTCGGCGACGTGGTACACGAGCCGCGTCGTGCCCGGGAGCTCACCCGGCTCGAGCACGGCGTCGACGCGGCGCCCGGGATGGCGCGACATCCGCCGCGTGTAGTCCTCGATCTCGCTGGTGTGGATCAGGCTGTCATCGCCGCCCGCGCGCACCGGCGAGCCGTCGCGCACGAAGCGGTGCTCGGAGCGGTTGGTGCGCTTGGCCGGCGTGCCAGAGAAGCGGTCGCCGTCGGCGATCGTCGCGATGTTCTCGACGCGCCCGGTCCAGATGCGGACCCGCAGGCGCTGCTCGTCGACGGCGCGCAGGTCGCGGCCGGTGCGCTCCTCGAGATCGGGCAGCGTGATGATCACGCCGCCGATCCCGCGGCGTTCGAACTCCGCGAGGATCTGCCGGTTGATGTGCTGGAGCCCTGTGCTCCAGATCCGCGTGCCGGGCGGCACCTCGCCGAGCCGGAAGCGTACGTTCTGCGTGCTGGGATGGGGCTGCATCAAGCCGCCGCGCGTGACGCGCATCTCGATCTCGAGGCCTTCCAGATCGCGCAGCGGCGGATGCTCGGGATGGGGCAGCGGGTACTCGATGACGAACGCCGACACCGGGTAGCTCTGCGGAGCTCCGGCGCGCTGCGCACCGGCTGGCGGTGCCGGCACGGCGAGCGCGGCGGCAATCGACAGACAGACCAGCATCCGGACGCGCGGCACGCGCACCTCTATAGCAGCATTCCGGCCACGCAGGCCGTCGAGAAGCTCGCCAGCGTTCCGGCGGCGATGCTGCGCAGCCCGAGCTGCGCGACCTCGCCGCGCCGCCCGGGGGCAAGGCCGCCGATCCCGCCGAGCAGGATCGCCAGCGAGCCGAAGTTTGCGAAGCCGCACAGCGCGTATGAGGCGATCACCGCTGAGCGCGGAGCCAGCGTGCCGTCTGCCACGTATCGGGCCAGCTCTTGATAGGCGAGGAACTCGTTCAGCACGGTCTTCAGACCGATCAGCGATCCGACCGCGCTCGCATCGGCCCACGGCACGCCGAGCAACCAGGCCGCCGGTGCCATCAGCACGCCG
>CAZPNB010000050.1:0-4165 GCA_964587305.1 uncultured Spirochaetales bacterium
CCACACCTCGGGCGTCATCGGCCCGGTGCACGTCGAGCGGCTCGACCTGCCCGGAGATCGCATCGTGCTCGGCAGCGTGGCCCATCCGGCCGAGCTCGCACCGACGCTCGAACGGCTCGGTCGCGCCGCGAGCGCCGCGGCCGTGCGCTCGACCTCCCGGCGTGTAGACGCAATCGAGCTGCTCGTGCCGATCCCGGACGAGGAGACGGCCCCGGGCGTCGCGGAGGCGATCTCGCCGCTGCTCGGCCCGTTGCTCGCCACGCAGCGCCTGACGCTGACGCTCTTGCCCTCCGGAGGACGGGCGCGACATCTCACGTTCGAGCACGTGTTCGGCAATGGAGCGGTCGCGATGCGCGAGGACCGCGATCTGCACGGCATCCACCCCGAGACCGCCGCCCGCATCGATCTGGCTCGCCTGCGCAAGTTCGACGTGGAGCGACTCGACGCCCCCGAGGATCTGTACTGTTTTCACGCCCGCAGTCCGGAGATCCCCGGCGACGAACGCCTGCTGGTGTTCGCCGACGTGCGCGGCCGCTCACCCGACGACGCCGACGGACACGAGGCGAGCCTGCACGTCGCCGCGTTCGAGCGCGACTTCTTCGAGGCCGCCCGCTGCCTGCGCAACCATCTCCAGCTGCGCGACCCACGCCGGCGACTCCAGTGGAACCGCCTGATGCTCTACGCGACGCCGTCCGTCTATCTCGATCGCGACCTCGTCGATTCGCTCGCCCGGCGCCTGTACCCGGCGACGCGCCACCTGGGGCTCGAGAAGGTCGTGGTGAGGCTCAACGTGCTCGACCGCGCGCGGCCCGACGCGCCGTCGCAGCCCGTCGAGATCGTGTTCGCCGATCCCACCGGCAGCCAGCTCGAGCTCTCATGGCGCGAGCCCCACCACGCTCCCCTCGAGCCCGCACAGAACTATGAGCGCAAGGTGGTCGACGCGCGGCGCCGCCGGCTGGTCTATCCCTACGAGATCACCCGTATGCTCACGGGAGCTCCGAGGAACGTGGAGCTGGCCGGTGAGGACGCGCTGCCCCCCGGACGCTTCGAGGAGTACGACCTCGACAGCTATGCCGATCCGGTGCGCGCTGTCAGCGTCGCCGGGCGGCCGCCGGCCCAGAACACCAGTGCGATCGTGTTCGGGATCATCGATACACCGACCGAAGCGGTTCCCGAGGGCATGCGCCGCGTGCTGATCCTGTCGGACCCCACGTTGAGCATGGGCTCGCTCGCCGCCGCCGAGTGCGATCGGATCGCCGCCGCGATCGACCTGGCGGAAGCGAATCGTCTGCCGGTCGAATGGGTTCCGGTGTCGAGCGGTGCGCGGATCGCGATGGACAGCGGCACCGAGAATCTCGACGCCACCGCGCGCGTCGTGCGCCGGATCGTCACGTTCACCCAGGCGGGCGGCTCGATCCACGTGATCGTGCAAGGCGTGAACGTCGGCGCGCAGAGCTACTTCGACGCGTTGGCCACGATGCTGCTGCACACGCGCGGCGTGCTGATCATGACGCCGGGCGCTTCGATGGTGCTCACCGGGCGCGCCGCGCTCGCAGCCTCGGGCTCAGTGTCGGGCGAGGACGAGGTCGCGATCGGCGGCTACGAGCACGTGATGGGGCCCAACGGCGAAGCGCAGTTCCTGGCGCGCAACCTCGCAGAAGCCTACGCGATCCTCTATCACCATTACCGTTATGCGTACGTGGTGCCAGGAGAATCGAACCCGCGCGCGCTGCCGACGCAGGACCCGCGCGAGCGCTCCGTGATGGACTTCGTTACCAAGCGCGCGCACGGTCACGATTTCGATCGCATCGGAGACATCTTCGACGCCGAGAGCAACGCCGAGCGCAAGCGGCCGTTCGCGATGCGCGCGCTGATGAATGCGGTGATCGACGCCGATCTGGGTCACCTCGAGCGCTGGCGCGGCTGGGCCGGCGCGGAGACCGCGATCATCTGGGACGCCTGTCTCGGCGGCCACCCGGTGAGCCTCGTCGGGATCGAGAGCCGCAACCTCGATCGCGGCGGCGATCACCCGGCGGACGGCCCGTCCGCGTGGACCGGCGGCACGCTGTTCCCGCTGTCGAGCAAGAAGGTGGCGCGCGCGCTGAATGCGGCCAGCGGCGTGCGTCCGGCGGTGATCCTCGCGAACCTCTCCGGCTTCGACGGCTCGCCGGAGTCGATGCGAAAGCTGCAGCTCGAATACGGGGCCGAGATCGCGCGCGCCGTCGTCAACTTCGCGGGGGTGATCGCGTTCCTGGTGGTGTCCCGCTACCACGGTGGTGCGTACGTCGTGTTCAGCCGCGAGCTCAATCCGGGGCTGCGCGCCGCGGCGGTGGAGGGATCGTTCGCTTCGGTGATCGGTGGCGGCCCGGCCGCGGCGGTGGTGTTCGCGCGCGAGGCGCAGGCCCGCGCGCAGCGCGATCCGGCGCTCGGAGCGCTTCGGCGCGAGGCGCAACGGCGCGGCGACGCCGAGGCGCGCGGCGCGCTCGATGCGGCCTACCGACCGGTGCTGCTCCAGAAGCAGGCCGAGCTCGGCGCAGAGTTCGATGCGATCCATACCGTCGAGCGCGCGCTCGAGGTGGGATCACTCGAGCGGCTGGTCGCCCCCGAGCGGATCCGCCCGTTCCTGATCGGCCTCGTCGAGGAGCGGCGCTGAAGCGTCGCCGGGTTCGCGTAACGCGACCCAGGTGTCGGCTGAATCGCCGCGTAGCTCGAGCTTCCATACCCGCCCGGTCGCGCTGTCGGCGCGCACGAGGATCGGTGCTCCCGCGCGCATGCCGGTCACGCTGTATCGTCCGCCCGCGACGGCGCCGCGATCTGGGAAGCCCTGCACGATCAGGATCACGAGACACACGAGGATCAGCGCAAGCAGTATGCGCGTCGCGGCGTCGGGCTGCATGAACACGGCACCTCGAATCAGCGCGGTCCGGCGCGGGTGCCGGGCGCGGCGTTCGTGTCACGCTAGCCCAACTTCGCCAGTTGGAGGGTCATGATCGATACAGGCGCCAGGTCGGCCGGATCGAGAGGTCGACTCACGCGTTCTCTATCGATTGCTGCTGCACGATCTCCAGCGCGGCGCATCCGGTCGAGGGAGTTGAGCCCATCCGCCTCGGCGCCTGCGCGGGTATATTGCAACCGTTCCGGCCAGGGGGGCATGGTGGCTGAGCGACTCCGGGTCAAGGGCGACATCCTGCGCGGGCAGGTGGCCGATCGGACGCCCGAGAGCGTCGCGTTCGAGCCGATCCACGGAGAGTGCACGATCCTCGTGCCTTGGGCCGACGTCCAGAGCCTCGAGAACGATGGCGGCTTTGCGGTCCCGCACGGCGACGAGATGAAGTGAGCGTAGAGGTCCCGGTGGAGTCGCGGGCGCAAAGGCTGCGCCGGGTCGGGTGGCTCGCGCTGGCGCTTGCCATGGCGTGCAGCGACAGCGCGGAGCCGAGTGCGCGCAACATCCTGCTCATCACGATCGACACGCTGCGAGCCGATGCGCTCGGCGCGTACGGAAGTGAGAGCGGGGCCTCGCCCCATCTCGACCGGCTCGCCCGGCGCGGCGTGCTGTTCGAGCAGGCGCACGCCTCCTCTCCGAACACGCTGCCCTCCCACGCTTCGATCCTCACCGGGCTCCAGCCCTACCATCATCGGGTTCGGGAGAACGGGGTGCACACGCTCGCCGAGCCACACGTCACGCTCGCCGAGAGGCTGCGCGAGGCGGGCTACGCCACGGGGGCGGAGGTCGCGGCTGTAGTCCTGGCGCGCTCGACGGGAATCGCCCAGGGCTTCGAGCACTTTCAGGACACCGAGTCGCCCGGGGTCGATCTCCAGCGGCTCCGCGTCGCCGGCGACGGGTCGCTGGACGACCCGAGCGCAGTGAGCGCCCGCGACGGCGGAGACGCGAGGACGGTCGACCTCGACTCCCGCGGCGCCGCCGAGATCACGCGCGCTGGGATCGCGTTCCTGCGCGAGCAGCGCGACAACCCGTTCTTCCTCTGGCTCCACTACTACGACCCGCACTGGCCCTATGCGCCGCCGGCCCCGTTTGCAAAGCACTTCGCGGACGACCGCTACGCCGGCGAGGTGGCGTACACGGACGAGAGCGTCGCGCGCGTGATCGAAGAACTCGAGCACCAGGGACTCGACGAGCGCACCCTGGTAGTCGTCACGGGCGACC
>CAZPNB010000051.1:0-3699 GCA_964587305.1 uncultured Spirochaetales bacterium
CAGCCCCCCTTTCGGGGCCAGAGCCTGGACGAGCCGGGCTCTCGGGGTGGGATCAAGGTCGTGAGAAAACCACGACCCGGGTGGGATCATGCTCGTGAGAAAACCGCATCTGCGGTGGGATCAAGGTCGTGAGAAATGACACGTAGCATTGATTGCATGGGCGTGTGGAGCGCTCGCGGTCGTGATCGCGGTACTCGGCGAGAACAATGACGCACGGGGATTTCCGAACGATCGGGTTCATCCAACGGACCACGACGAGCCGGACCTCACGTGTGGTTTCGTCGGATTTCGGGTCAATGACGATGGAGGTATCACCAAGCGTCCCGACGCGAAAGCAAGGGAAGACCAATGTCTCGCGGAACTAGGGAGACAGCACGAACAATGGGAGTCGGAGCTTGTGCTGCGAAGAGAAACACCGAGCTATAGGAAGGCCTGGGGCTACGTCGTGCTTGCCTTCGCTCTGTGGTCCGCCGGATTCTGGAGCTGCTTCTCGGTGCTTCGATGGATTGTGCACGGCTTTGAACGTGATGCCTAGCTGTTAGCTCCACCGAGCGTTGGCACTTGGGGGACCAACGCTCTTGGAACTGACAGCTACCGAGGCCCCCCCACGCGCGGCGCGCTCGGCCGCGGGCCCAGCCTTCCGCCCCAGCGCTTCATGTACTCGTCGTGGATCCACTTGTAGGTCTTCTCGAGACCGTCGCGCAGCGGCGTGCTGGGCTCCCAGCCGAATAGCTCGCGCAGTCGCGTGTTGTCGCTGTTGCGGCCCGCGACGCCGCGCGGCGCGTCGGGCGCGTAGAAGCGTTCGAGCTCGACGCCGGCGATCTCCTCGACGATCGACACCAGCCGGTCGATCGACACCAGCTCGCTGGAGCCCAGGTTCAGCGGCTCGCTCGCGTCGCCGGCGGCGATCCGGCGGGTGCCTTCGAGACAGTCGTCGATGTACATGAACGAGCGGGTCTGCTCGCCGGTGCCCCAGATCTCGATCGAGAGGTCTCCCGACAGCTTCGCCTCGATCACCTTCCGGCAGATCGCGGCTGGCGCCTTCTCGCGTCCGCCCATCCAGGTGCCCAGTGGGCCGTAGACGTTGTGGTAGCGCGCGATCCGCGTCTCGAGACCGAAGTCTTCGCGGAAATGCCGGCACATCCGCTCGGAGAACAGCTTCTCCCAGCCGTAGCCGTCCTCGGGGTCGGCGGGGTAGGCGTCGGCTTCGCGCAGCGCGGTGACATCGGGGTCGGTCTGATGGGCTGCGTTGTACACGCAGGCCGAGGACGCGAAGAAGAATCGCGCAGCGCCGGCGTCGCGCGCGGCCAGCAGCATGTGCGTGTTGATCAGCACCGACAGCATGCAGTCGGCCTTGTGGGTCTCGATGAATCCCATGCCGCCCATGTCGGCGGCCAGCTGGTACACGGTCTCGGCGCCGGCACAGATCTCGGCGCAGGCCTCGCGGCGGGTGAGGTCGGCGACGCGGTTGTCGACGCCGTCGTATACCTGGTACCAGCGGTCGAGCGGCTTGCGGTCCACCGCGCGCACGCGTCGCTCGCCGGATCGCACCAGAGCCGACACCAGGTGGCCCCCGATGAAGCCCCCCGCGCCGGTCACGATCACAGCCCCGTCGCTCATCCGCTGCCTCGCCCTCGCTCCAGATCCGCTCTGGGCGGGTTCCCCCTGCATCGGATGGTCTCGGGTGCCGATTGAGGCGCCCGATCGAGGCATCCCCGGGGACGGGCAGGCGTCGTAAGATGGGAAGGTGGTGATTCCTGCGCGTCGCCGATGGCATAGAGGGCAAGGGTGGCCTTGGGCCTGTGCGCTCCTGAGCGCGCAGCTGGCCGCCGGGGCCGTGCGGGCCGAGCCCAGCGAACCAGCGGAGCCGGCCGCGGTCCTGGTGCGGCTCCGTGTCAGCGGTCCGCACGCGGTGACTGCGTGTGCCGAGGCCCGGCAGCGCAGCGGGCAGGGCGTCGCCGCCGCCACCCGCGATGCGTCGGACAGCCTCGACCGTCTCCAGGCGGAGCTCGGCGTGCGCGCGGTGCGCGCGGTGTTCCGGCGCCCCGACGGTCGTCCCTTCTCAGCCCAGCGTGCAGCGCTGAACGCTCGCGCACAGCGCCGGCGCGCGGCGCTCCCGTCCGGAACCCGCGCGGCGCTGCCTGCGGTGCCCGAGCTCGCCCACGTGTATCGGGTGGAGCTGGCGCCCGGCGCCGACGCCGCCGCCGCGGCGGCGCGCTACGCCGCAGACCCACACGTGGTGTGGGCGCACCCGAGCGTCGCCGCCTCGCTCGATCTCGCGGCCGACGATCCGTTCCTCGCGTCGAGCGGGTCCTGGGGCCAGGCATTTCCGGACTTGTGGGGGATCCTGCGCGTCGGGGCCCCGGCCGCCTGGGATCTCTCGCAGGGCGAGGGGGTCGTGGTTGCGGTGGTCGACACCGGCATCGACACCGCGCACCCGGACCTCGCGGCGAATCTCTGGGTGAACCCGGGCGAAGATCTGGATCGCAATGGCCGCGCCGATCCCGAGGATCGCAACGGTCAGGACGACGACGGCAACGGCTTCATCGACGACCTCTTCGGTTTCGACTTCGCCAACTCCGTGGACGTCGATGGCGACGGCGACTTCGACGACCCGGGCGACGTTTCGGACGCCGATCCGTTCGACGACTACGGCCACGGGACCCACGTCGCCGGTACCGTCGCCGCGGTCGCGAATAACGGTATCGGCGTCGCCGGTGTAGCGCCTCGCGCACGCCTGATGGCGCTCAAGGGCTTCAAGGCGGGCGGATCGACGCCCGACGAGGTGCTGGCGCGCGCGATGGTCTATGCCGCGCACAACGGTGCGCGCGTGATCAACAACAGCTGGTCGTGCAGCACCCGCTGCCCGAGCAATCCGGTGCTCGAGGAGGCGCAGGCGCTGGCCGCGTCGCTCGGCGTCGTCGTGGTGACCTCGGCCGGCAACCGCTCGGACGACGTGGTCTTCTACAGCCCGAAGCCGCGCCGCGACAACATCGTCGTCGGCGCCAGCGACGAGCATGATCAACCGGCGTCCTTCACAAACACGGGCTTCCTCGTCAGCGTCGTCGCTCCCGGCTCGGGCGACCCGTTCGCGCCCGGGTACGCCCCGCAGCGCGCGATCCTGTCGGCGCGTTCGTCCGGCGCGGGCCTGGAGGCCGACGGCGGCGGCGTGTTCGCCGTCGGCGCGGACTACTTGCGCTGGGCCGGCACCTCGATGTCCGCGCCACACGTCAGCGGGATCGCCGCGCTGATCCTCGCGATCCACCCCGAGTTCACACCCGACGAGGTGCGCGCGGTGATCCGCAGCGCGGCGCGCGACGTCGGCGCGCCGGGCCACGACCGTCTCGCCGGCGCAGGCGTCGCCAACGCGGCGCACGCGGTGCAGGCCGGCGCGCCGTTGTCGGGGGCCGTGTTTACGTCGCCGGCTCCGGGAACGGTGGTCGTGCCGGACGCGGAGACGGTGCTGATTCGCGGCAGCGTGTTCGGCGAGGTGGCGAGTGCCGCGCTGGCGGCGGGCTTCGGGCGGGATCCGACGCACTTCGAGCCGATCCCGCTCGCCTCACCGCCGGTGGACGGCGAGCTCGCGCGCTGGGACGTCGCCGCGCTGGAGGACGGCCCCTACGTGCTGCGCATCGAAGTGAGCAGCGCCGACGGCAGCGGCGCCGTCGAGTTCCTGCCGCTATCGCTGGAGCGCAATCC
>CAZPNB010000052.1:0-4145 GCA_964587305.1 uncultured Spirochaetales bacterium
GTCGATCCTGCTGCTCGGCCTCCAGGGCGTCGGCAAGACGACCGTCGCGGGGAAGCTCGCGCGCTACCTCCAGAAGGAGGGCCGCCGGCCGCTGCTGGTGGCGGCCGACGTCTATCGCCCGGCCGCCGTCCTGCAGCTCCAGCAGCTGGGCCTGCAGCTCGGCGCTGCGGTCCACCACGGCGCCGACGGCGAGGCACCCGCTTCGATCTGCGCGGCTGCGGCGCAGCGCGCGCGCTCCGAGGGCTTCGACGCGATCGTCTACGACACGGCAGGGCGCTTGGCGATCGACAACGAGCTGATGCGCGAGCTCGAGGAGATCGCCGCCGCCACCGAGCCCGCGAACGTGCTGCTGGTCTGTGACGCGTTGATGGGCCGCGACGCGGTGAACGTCGCGAACGGCTTCGCGCAGCGGATCGCGCTCGACGGCCTGATCCTCACCAAGCTCGACGGCGACGCCCGCGGCGGCGCGGCGCTGGCCGTCAAGGCGGTCACCGGCGTCCCGATCAAGTTTCTCGGCACCGGCGAGACGCTCGAGCGGCTGGAGGAGTTTCGGCCCGAAGGCCTCGCGTCGCGCATCCTCGGCATGGGCGACATCGTCGGCCTGGTCAAGGACTTCGAAGAGGTCGTCGACGAGCAGGAGGCCGAGCGGGATGCCGCGCGCCTGCTGAAGGGGCAGTTCGGCCTCGACGACCTGCTCAAGCAGCTCAAGATGGTCCAGAAGCTGGGACCGCTGCGGGAGGTGGTGGCGAAGCTGCCGATGTTCGGCCAGATCGCGGACCAGGTGGAGGAGTCACAGCTCGTCCGCGTGGAATCGCTGATCCGCTCGATGACGCCAGATGAGCGCAAATGGCCGGATCGGATCGACAAGAGCCGCGCGCGGCGGATCGCGCGAGGCAGCGGCCGGCGCAGCTCGGACGTACGCGAGCTCGTGTCGCGCTTCGAGCAGATGCGCGAGATGATGTCGGCGCTCGGCTCGGGCGGAGGACTCTTGTCGAAGATCCCTGGGATGGGTCGGCTCGCGGGCGCCGGCGGCGTCGATCCCGAAGCCCTGCTCGGTGGGAGCGGCAGCCGCCGCTCGCTCGAAAAGCGGCGCTCCCAGCAGCGGGGCAAACGCAAGCAGGCCCGCAAGGCCCGGAAGAAGAACCGCCGCCGCTGACCCCGCGGGGCCGTACAACATCTAAGAATGGATGCGACGGAGTAGCGTGCACCCCGGAATCCGCTCGAGTAGCGCCACAGGTTTTGGCGGCCGACGGCCGATCCACCGCGAGCCCATGCCGCGCTGCATCGCCGTCCTCGCCGTCGTGCTGTCGTTCGCCTCCGCTTCGCGCGCCGAGGACCTGCCGACGCCGGCGAGCCTCGAGCCGGCCGTGGGTTTCTGGACGCGCGTGTACACCGAGGTCGATAGCCACTCGGGCCTGGTCCACGACGCGGAGCACCTCGGTGTCGTCTACGAGACGCTGCGGTTTCCCGAGCATCTCTCCTACCGCGCGCGCGAGCAGCGCACCGAGCAGGCGAAGAGCCGCGTCCGCGGCATCCTGCACACGCTCGCGAAGGGGAAGCGGACGGGGCTCTCGAGCGACGAGGCGCGCGTGCTGGCGCAGTGGCCGAGCAACGTCACCGACACGACGCTGCGCAAGGCGACCGCGAATCTCCGATTCCAGCTGGGCCTGTCCGACCGCTTCCACGCCGGGCTGGTGCGCTCCGGCAAGTGGCGCCCGTTCGTGCAGCAGGCGATGGCCGCGCGCGGCGTCCCGAAGGACCTCGTCGCGCTGCCGCACGTCGAGTCGTCCTACAACCCGAAGGCCTACTCGCGGATCGGCGCGGCCGGGATGTGGCAGTTCATGCGCTCGACGGGCCGGCTCTACATGCGGGTCGACAACGTCGTGGACGAGCGACTCGATCCGTATATCTCGAGCGAGGCGGCGGCCCGGCTGCTCGCCAAGAACCGGGAGCTCACCGGCACCTGGCCGCTCGCGATCACCGCCTACAACCACGGCGCCGGCGGGATGCAGCGCGCCGCCCGCACGCTCGGCACCACCGACATGGGCGAGATCGTGCGGCGCTATCGCAGCCGCAGCTTCGGCTTCGCGTCCCGCAATTTCTACGCGTCGTTCCTCGCCGCCTCGCGGATCGATCGCGACCCCACGCGTTATTTCGGCGCCATCACGCCCGAGTCACCCAACAGCTACACCGAGATCGAGGTTCCGTGGTTCACGCACGCGAGCACGCTCGCGCGGGCGCTCGGCGTCGACCTGGGGGTGCTGCAGGAGCACAACCCGGCGCTGCGTCCTGCGGTGTGGAACGGCAGCAAGCACATCCCGCGCGAGTATTCACTGCGGCTGCCGACGGGTACCCTGACCCGCCCGGTGACGGAGCTGCTCGCTGCGGTGCCCGAATCGGCTCGCCTCGCCGAGCAGGATCGCGATCGCTTCCACAAGGTGGGCCGCGGGGAGACGCTGTCGCGGATCGCGAGCCGCTACGGGGTGCGCGAGAGCGAGCTCGTCGCGGTCAACAACCTGCGCAGCCGGCACCGCATCAGCGTCGGGCAGGTGCTGGTGCTGCCCGACGGAGCCGCGGGCGGACGCGCGATCGCTTCGGCTCGCGAGCCGGCGCCCGCGGACGGCACGTATCGCGTGCGGCGCGGGGACACCCTGTCGATCATCGCGAAGCGCTTCGGCACGACCGAGCGCGCACTCGCCGCACAGAACGGCATCCGCAACCGCCACCGCCTCTCGGTGGGCCAGCGCCTGCGCGTTCCGGGTGCGGAGCCGACCGCGGTCGTCGCCAGCACCGAGGCCCCGCCCGCTGGCGCGCCGGCTGCGGTGCCCGCCGCAGCGCCTTCGCCGGCACCGGTTCCGGCCGAGCCCGTACCCGTCCCGACCGCGCCGGCCACCGTCCCTTCCCCACCGGTCGCTGTCGCGCCGGCACCCCCGCCGGGCGAGACCGAGCCCGCGGTGGCGCCGGCCGAGACCGCGCTAGCCGAGCCGCCTGCGCCCAGCCCGACGTCTCCCGCCGCGACACCCGCAACGGCGCCGGCTCCCGCACCGGCTCCGGCGGTACCGCCCGAGCCGGTGCCCGCACCCACACCCACTCCAACGGCACCAAACACGCCCGACGAGCCGCCTCCCGCGGCGCCCAGCGACGGATCGTCGCAGCCGGATCCCTCGGACTACGCAGTCCACGGCAACCGCGTCACCGTCCAGGCCGCCGAGACGCTCGGCCACTACGCCGAGTGGCTCGAGCTACGCGCGAGCCATCTGCGCAAGCTCAACCGGATGCGCTTCGAGCAGCCGGTGGTGATCGGACAGCGTTTGAAGCTCGACTTCGCGCGGATCTCGCCGGACGAGTTCGAGCAGCGCCGCCTCGAGTACCACCAGTCGCTCCAGAACGAATTCTTCGAAGCGTTCACGGTCACCGGCACCGAGCAACACCTGCTCGAAGCCGGCGAATCGCTGTGGTACCTGGCGGAGCGCAAGTACGGGGTGCCGGTGTGGCTGCTGCGCCAGTACAACCCGGACCTCGACTTCGCCGCGCTGCCGGCCGGCTCTCCGCTGGTGGTACCGGTGGTCGAGCCGCGCGCGAGCTGACGCCACCGACGGCCGCAAGCCGACCGCAGGTCGGCGCGCAGCGAGGCGAAGCCGAGCGAAGTCGGACGGACTAGACCTGGAACACGGTCTCGTCGGGCAGGCGGATCGCCGTGAGCCGCCCGCCGTAGACGGCACCGGTATCGATCCCGATGCTGAACGGCCGGTTCCAGCGCACCTCGAAGTCGTGGCTCGGCGTGTGCCCGTACACCACCGTCACGCCGAGCGTGTGCGGCGCGTCCAGCGTGGAGCGATCCCAGAGCAGGTCCTCGGCCTTCGCCCGGCGCAGCCCGTAGTCGAGATCGGTCTCGCGCAGCAGAGCATGACCGAGCCCGGCGTGGACGAACAGGTAGTCGCCCTCGCGGTGGTAGAGCGCGAGCTCGCGGTAGAACTTCTCGTGCGCCGGGGGCAGCTCGAGATTCGCGGGCGACGGGTCGGGCAGGTCGAAGTAGCCGTAGCTCGCGAGCGTGCGGTCGCCGCCGTTCGTGAGGAACGCGTCGCCAGCGAAGTAGGCGTGGCTCCGCCAGCCCAGGAAGTCGAGGAACATCGACTCGTGGTTCC
>CAZPNB010000053.1:0-2710 GCA_964587305.1 uncultured Spirochaetales bacterium
AGGACCTTGTGCTTGCTCAATACAGCATCGCTCTTCAATAGCTTAACCAACGCCCCCAGCTTGTCGTCGTGCGAGGGCTTGAATTTCCTCAGCTCTTCGAGGAACTCCGAAACCTGGTCGAGGTCGAGCACCGATTCCGCCAGTATCTCCTCCACCTTGTATTGATCGCGGGGAAGTTCTTCTACTTCTTCAAGCATTTCATCGGTGATGATGTCCTCGTCGTCGTCCTCGTCATCTTCGCCACCCCGTAACTCCAACTGGTGCGCGCGGACATGCTCAATCAAGTCCGCGTGCTGATATTTCCAGCGTTCTAACAGGCGAACTTCATGGGCTGACTTGGTATTCTTGGTCATGAACGCGAGCAGCTTGACGAGGAGCATCTCGCACGAGGCTTCGAAGGCTCGGGCGGAACTTTCGAATCTCTTCAGGAACAAAATCCGTATCAGCGCCACGACCTGCTTCTGGCGATTCTCGGCTAAAGGATCAATACCCTTGTCGTCCCCTTTGTAATAAGCCAGGGGGTAATACATCGGCAATGAAAACAGCGGCTTCTCCTTCGAGAACGCCTGCTCAAGCTTAGTAAGCAGGCGACCGTAGGTCTTCTTGATCGAGTAATCCGCTACCCGAGGCTCCTCTCTCACGGGGAATGTTGCTTCGGTACCGCCGTGCTGCTTCTGGCTTTCCCTGACGTAGGCGCGGCTGCGCTGCACGACGAGCGCCTGGAATAATGCGTCGCCGGAAAGCACTTGTTCGGCTTCAACCTCATTGAACTCGACACGCTCGGGACCGCCTTTCGGGACGATTCCAACGAGCTTCTCCAGATCCTTCTCCATCTTTCGGAAGTGTCCCGGCAAGGAATGAATGCCGAGCGGCGCTGCCTTGAAGAAATCGGCCTGGCGCTGTGAAAAGAGTTCGATCATGTGCTGAAGATCGATGAGCCTGTTGTTAATTGGAGTCGCAGTGAGGAGGAACAGCTGCTTGCCTTGCGCCAATTCGATAAGCTTGCGATAGCGGGAAGGAGCCAAACCCGTGATGCCTTTGACGCCGGGATTGCGGAAATGATGCGCCTCATCCACCAGAATTACGTCCGCCAACTCTTTCATCCGCTCCATGCGCTCCGGATATTCCCCGGCGCGCTGCAAATCGGTATGGTTAAAGATGGCAAGGTTGCTGAAGTCCCCCGCAAGATGAGGCAAGTAGCGCTTGAGCGCCGCTTCCCAGACAGGTTTGCGGGCCGCCTTCGGGACGAGCAGCATCACGCGCTTGCGCTCGTGCATGATCAGGCGCTCGATCACCATCATGCCGATGAACGTCTTGCCGAGCCCGACGCCATCGCAGAGGAATGCTCCGCGATATGTGTTGGCGATTTTGATGAGCGCTTGATAGCCCTCCTTCTGGTACTGATCCAGAACGGGGAACATCTTCGATTGAAGCAACTCCCACTCCCCTACCGTGATTTCATGGTTGCGGAAGTACTCCTGGAGAGCCTTAGCGTAAATCTCGAAGGGAATGTAGTCCCGGGTATGCCGTTCAATTACTTTTAGAACCTCATCGGATACGTCCTCCGCCTCATTCCAGTGCCGTTCAAACCATTCCTGCAGAACTGGAACCTCGCGGCGTAACTGGACGTTAAGCTCTACGTTATTGGTAATCCCCGGGTAAGTCAGGTTGCTGGACCCAACCAGCGCCGCAGAACCGACCACCGCGAGTTTGGAGTGCGTGATGTAGGCCTTGGCGTGGAATTTTTCTTTTGTATAAACCCGGCATTCGATTTTGCGGTCACGAAGCGCCTGGACAATCGCCGGCACTCCCGTCAGGAAATCATTCTTCTCCTTTTCCTTCTCAATGCTGGTATCCAGGGCCATAGAGAGATTTTCGATTCCGGCCAGCAACGCTTTCTTTGTGCGCTTCGAGACCTCATCACCCATGAGGACTCGTATCTTTTCCAATTGCTGCCACTGCCCGTCCAGAGCCAGCAAGGCGCCAACCTCGAAATAACCCGTAGCAATGTCGAACGCGCGCGAGATCCCGCACCATTCGCGTAGATAGTCCCTGACCTTCCAGTCGGAATCGCTGTTATCGACGATGAACAGATCATCGCCTTGGCGTTGCTGGGAATCCGCCAACCGGCCCTCCCTTTGAGAAATAGGAAAATCAATGCGTCCGTCGCCGGCGTCCTGTGCCAATGCAACGCTACAGTGATGCCGGATCGGTGCTCGGTGCGCCCGATGGCGCGCGATCGGGGCTGCCCGCGCGCGCGCTCCCGTTCGATCCGCGCTGACGGGGCGCTTCGCAGCGGACGTTGCGGCAAATCATGCAGTCCCCGGGTGCGCCAAGTCAAACGCGCCCTTCACTCAGGCGATGTCGGGAACCGGGTGGTACGTTAGCGGCAGGCTGGAGCGCACCGGCCAGGCCTCGGGGCCCAGTGGCGGACTGCGTTGCACCGCTCTCGAGAGAATCCTTACGGCGAAGGCCTAACCGCGTTCAACACGTTTCCGTTTCTTAGAGATTTTCAAATTCAGATGAGTAACGCGCGACGCCGGCGCAGCCGTCGAGCGCGCCGGGCATAAGTGCCAGGGCCAAGAAGGCTTCGCGCGGCACGTCGGAGGGATAGCGGATGCCGAAGTCGGGTGCGGGCGAAAACCCGAATCGCGCGTAAAAGGCTGGCTCGCCGAGCACGACCACACGCGTGTGGCCAAGCTCGCGACAG
>CAZPNB010000054.1:0-3248 GCA_964587305.1 uncultured Spirochaetales bacterium
CCCGACTTCCGGGTCGCGGCGCCGGACGCGCGCTTCAGCGCCAACTTCGCGCGGCTGGGCTTCCACCACGGCTTCGGGCTGTCAGTGACGCTGCCGCGCGTCGTCGGGCAGCAGCGCGCGCTCGAGCTGCTCTACACCGGCGCCCGCATCGGCGGAGAGCGGGCGCACGCGATCGGGCTTTGCGACCGCCTCGTACCGCAGGAGCGCCTGCTCGCCGAAGCGCGGGCCTTCGCCGGCGAGATCGCGGCCTCGGGCCCGCTCGCGATCGTGTCGATCCGCGAGACGCAGCGCGGCGGCCTCGCCGCGGAGATCCGCGACGCCACCCGGCGCGAGAAAGCGGAGCAGGATCGGCTGGAGAAGACGGCGGACTTCAGGGAGGGGATTGCCGCGATGGCGGAGCGCCGCCCGCCGGCGTTTCGCAGCCGCTGACGGTAGGGCGGAGTAGCGAAGCGTAATCCGCCACTCCGCGAGTGGGTTGCCTGATTCAGCTCCCGGCCGCCGCTGGCCCGCCCCAGCCCTTCGGCACGCTGCGGATGTGGATGTCGCGCTGCGGGAAGGCGAGCTCGATGCCCGCGTCGCGGAACGCGCGGTCGATGGCGAGGTGCAGCTGGTGCTGGATCAGCAGGCGATGCTCGACGTCGGGACTGTAGACGCGCAGCTCGAAGTTGAGCGCACTGTCGCCGAAGCCGAGGAAGAACACCTGGGGCTTCGGATCGACGAGCGCGTGCTCGTTCGCCTGGGCCACCGCGAGCAGCTCGCGCATCGCCAGCTCGGTGTCCGAGCCGTAGGCGATCCCGACCGGAACGTCCACGCGCAGCACCTGATCGGAGAGCGACCAGTTCACGACCTGGCTCGTCACGATCTCCTTGTTCGGCACGACCAGCTCCTTGCTGTCGAACGCGGTGATCCAGGTCGCGCGGGTGCGGATCCTCGACACCCTCCCGCTGATGTTGCCGACGGTGACGGTGTCGCCGACCCGGATCGGCCGCTCGAACAGGATGATCAGACCGGAGACGAAGTTCGCGAAGATCTCCTGGAGCCCGAAGCCGAGTCCGAGACCCACCGCGGCGACCAGCCACTGCACGTTCGACCAGCCGAGGCCGAGCGTGTTGAACGCGAGCACCCCGCCGATGATCGTGATCGCGTACTTCGCGAGCGACGTGATCGCGTAGCGCTCGCCGGTCCCGGTCCCGAGCCGGCGGTACAGCGAGATCTCCAGGAGCCCCGAAAGGTTGCGGACGACCACGAGGGTCATGTAGGCGACCAGCAGCGCGGCGAGCAGGCTCGCGAGCGTGATCGGCACCACGCGCCCTTCGCTGTGGAACTGCCGCGATCCGTCCGCCGCGGTCGTTTCGACCATCTGGGACTCGGTCGTCGTCCAGAGCTCCACGCTGTCCAGGACTCCGAGCGCGGGCACGAGATCCGCCCACAGGAACCAGAGCCCGAGCAGCATTGCGACGGCGGCGGACGTGGAGAGCAGTCGGCCGGTCTGCACGTCGACCGTCCCCAGGTCGAGCTCGGGCTCCGGGAGTAGCGGGCGCTCGTCGGTCTGTTCGCTGCGCTCGCGTTCGCGCTCGGCCTGCTCGGCCTCGCGCTCCGCGCGCCACTGGTCGAACGCGAGACGGCGGCGCGCCATCAGCGACCAGCGCAGCGCTATGTGCAGCGCGGCGAGCAGCACGAACAGGTAGACGAGCGTGAGGTTGTAGCTCCGGCCCAGCTGGAGCGCCGTCCAGTAGTAGCCGCTCGCGGCCGCGACCGCGAGCGCGAGCGGCACGGCCAGCGACGTCGCGTACACGACGCGCCAGGACCGCGGCTTGATCCCTACTCTCTGCGAGTCGCGCAGGATCGCGCGCACGGCGCCGTCTTCGCCCTGCACGCGGTGGGTGAACACCGCCAGCGCGACGAGCAGCGCAATCAGCGACACGCGGCCCACCGACTCGCGCCAAACCTCCTCGTCGCGCATCTCGAAGAACTGGATCAGGAACACCAGCGGGACGGCGACCGCCGTGAGCCAGCCGATCTCGCGGTGCAACGCTGCGACCGCCTGCTGGGGCCAGCCGAAGTGGGCGTCGGCCAACCCGTCGCGGCGCACCAGCTGGCGCGGCACCGCGAGCGCCAGCCAGATCGAGCCGGCGCTGAGCAGCGCGTGCGCGGTGCTGCGCACATACTGAGTGGCTTCCGGTGAAACCGACAGGCGCCAGCCCAGGTAGATCATCAGCGCGGCGCACCACGGCGCCAGTGCGAGCGAGAGCCCGAGCGCCTCGAAGGTCGGCCCCGCGTCGGTCTCGGTCGGCTGCCGTGCCTGCTCCGCCAGCTCGCGCAATTGGCGCTTCATGCTCGGGCGCAACGCAATCCAGCACAGGAACAGCACCGCGGCGCAGAAGTTCAGCAGCGCCGCATCGGAGAGCGCGGCGACGAGCGCGCGGCCCAGCTGAGCCCAGTGACCGGGTGTCACGAGCCAGGCCAGCGCTTCGAGGCCATCGCTGGCGATCTTCACCCGCACCGCGCCGCTGCTGGGCACCCAGAGAATCCGCTGGTCGATGAACTGCAGCAGCTGCTCGGTCTTCGCGATCAGCTGCTGCTCTCGGGCGTCGAAGTCGACGAGCTTCTGGAAGTAGAGCTCGTAGTCACCGAGCAGCGCCGCGATGTGCTTGCGCTTGGTTTCGAGCAGGTCGCGCAGCAATGCCTCGGTCTGCGGGCGATCGGCCTCCGGAATCGTGGGAGCGACCTCCGCCGCCGTCGCCGCGACCACCGCATCGACGTCCGAGAGCGACGCGAGCTCGTCGCGCAGATCCTCCTGGCGCGCCTGGACCGCGGTGATCTCCTCCCGGCGCATGCGCATGTAGCGGCGGTGCTTGCCGACGTCCGGGGTCTGGGACCGCATCCTGCGCAGCAGGATCCCGATCGTGTCGGTGAGTCCACCCGACGCGACCTTCTGCGACAGGCGCTGGAAGTCGGCGTCGATCTCGCCGAGGCGCTGGTCGACGTGGGCCAGCTTGCGCGAGACGTCATCGATCGCCTCGAGGATGCCCTGTTCGCCGATGCGGGCGCGCGCAAGCTCGGCGTTCTGCAGGGCGAGCCGGCTCACGACCTCGCGCGCCGTCGGAGACAGCGACGCCGCCTCCTCGATCGACTCCAGCGCGCGCTGAGCCGCGTCCGTCGCGACGCGCTGGCGGCGTTCCGCGAACGTCGGCCGCAACTGCTCGCGCCGCTGCGGCTCCCGGGCGACGCGCAGATTCGCGCGCGCG
>CAZPNB010000055.1:0-8509 GCA_964587305.1 uncultured Spirochaetales bacterium
ATACTGGTGGTGCACAGTCGAGGCGCTGCTTTGGCCCGACGGCGCGGGGCCCGATCTGATCGTCGACGACGGCGGCGACGCGACGCTGCTCGTGCACAAGGGTGCTGCGTTCGAGACCGCGGGCAAGGTGCCCGACTTCGACCCGGACAAGGATCCGGAGGAGTGGGACATCATCCTCGATACGCTGCGCCGCGAGCAGCTGCGGAGCCCGAAACTGTGGACCGCGGTCGCCGCGAGGATCCGGGGCGTCTCCGAGGAAACGACCACCGGCGTGCACCGCCTGTATCAGATGGCAAAGGACGGCGTGCTCGCCTTTCCCGCGATCAACGTCAACGACTCCGTCACCAAGAGCAAGTTCGACAATATTTACGGCTGCCGGCACTCACTCCCCGACGGGCTGATGCGCGCCACCGACGTGATGCTGGGCGGCAAGGTCGGCGTGGTGTGCGGATTCGGCGAGGTGGGCAAGGGCTGCGCCCAGGCGCTGCGAGGCCAGGGCTGCCGCGTCGTGATCACCGAGATCGACCCGATCTGCGCGCTCCAGGCCGCGATGGAGGGCTACCAGGTCGCGACGCTCGAGGACGTCGTGGAGACAGCAGACCTCTTCATCACCGCGACCGGCAACAAGGACATCATCACCGCCGATCACATGTCGCGAATGAAGGACAAGGCGATCGTCGGCAACATCGGCCATTTCGACAACGAGATCGACATGGCCGGCCTGCGCAAGGTGAAGGGCATCCGGCGCGAGAACATCAAGCCGCAGTACGACGAGTGGATTTTCCCCGACGGCCACTCGGTCCTGGTGCTCGCCGAGGGGCGCCTGCTCAACCTGGGCTGCGCCACCGGGCACCCGAGCTTCGTGATGAGCGCGTCGTTCACCAACCAGGTGCTGGCCCAGCTCGAGCTGTGGCAGCGCCACGACCAGTACGAGAAGAAGGTCTACGTGCTGCCGAAGACCCTCGACGAGGAGGTGGCGCGCCTGCACCTCGGGCAGCTCGGCGTGAAGCTGACCCGCTTGACGGGGGACCAGGCCGCGTACATCGGCGTCCCGCTCGAGGGTCCCTACAAGCCCGACCACTATCGGTATTGATCCCCGTGGGTGCGCGATCGGCGGGCGCGAGTGCGAGAGCCGCCGGCAGCGCGGCCCTCCCGCGGAGCGGCTCGTTCCCGCTAGAGTAGAAAGTATGGGACCGCGCCGTCCGATAAACGCTCCATGACGTCGCCCCGACTCCCGCGCACTGTCGCGTTGCTGGCGTTCCTGGCCGCAGGGGCGCCCGCGGCCGCCGAGCTCGACTGCCCGAGCATCAGCCAGCTCACCGGCGAGTTCCGCAAGCAGCACGTGAGCCAGAGTGCGCTCGGAGCGGAGATCGAGCGGCGTGCGATCGAGAGCTATCTCCAGCGCCTCGACACCTCGCGCAGCCCGATGCTCGAGAGCGAGATCGCGGAGCTGCGCGGGACGCTCGCGGGCATCTTCGAGCGCCTCCGAGCGGGCGACTGCGCGCAAATCACCGCCGTCCACGAGAGCCTGATCGCGCGCCAGGCGCTATCGGAAGTTCACGCGAAGGAGCTGATGGCCGACGAGGGCTTTGCGCTCGACGAGAGCGTCGAGATCCGGATCGACCCGGACGAGCGCGGCTATCCGAAGACCGAAGACGAGCGCAAGGATCTCTGGCGACGTCTGGTCCACTTCCAGATGTCGAACTATCTGAGCGCCGGCGAGAAGCTGGTCGAGGCGAAGCGCCTGCTCGCGCACCGCTACGAGCTGCGCACCAAGCGGCTCCGTGAGTTCCCGCAGTCGGAGATCTTCTCGGTCTTCCTCGATTCCTTCGCGACCGCGCTCGACCCGCACTCGAACTACCTCTCGCCCGAGGCGGTCGAGGACTTCCGCATCTCGATGTCGCTGTCGCTCGAAGGCATCGGCGTCGCGCTCTCGGAGCGCGACGGCTACTCGGTCGTCGAACACATCATCCCGGGCGGAGCCGCCGACCGGCTCGAGAAGGGCCTCGCGCCGAACGACAAGATCATCGGGGTCGCCGAAGACGGCGGCGATGCGGTGAACATCGTCGACATGCCGCTGCGCGAGGCGGTCAGCCTGATCCGCGGCAAGAAGGGCACCAAGGTCCACCTCACCGTGCTTCGCCAGGGCGACGAGACGCAGCGCTTCCCGCTGGTGATCGTGCGCGACAAGATCGATCTCGCGGAGCAGGCCGCGAGCCTTCGCTTCGAGACGCGCGAGCGGAACGGCAAGCCGTTCAAGCTGGCGATCATCGAGCTGCCCTCGTTCTATGGCGACTCCAGCCCCGGCCAGCGCCAGTGCACCGACGACGTCGAGAAGCTCTTGGCGCAGGTGCTCGAGGCGGGCGCCGACGGGCTGTTGCTCGATCTGTCCCGGAACGGCGGCGGGCTGCTCGAGCACGCGGTGAAGATCTCCGGGTTCTTCATCCACAAGGGCGAAGTCGTCGGCGTGCAGAACGCTCGCGGACAGCTCAGCGTGTTGAGTGATCGCGACGAGCGAATGCTCTACACCGGCCCGATGGTCGTGCACGTGTCGCGCGTGTCCGCGTCGGCGTCGGAGATCCTGGCCGGCGCGCTCAAGGACTACCACCGGGCGGTGATCACCGGCGACGACCACACCTTCGGCAAGGGAACCGTGCAGACGGTCACCCCGCTGCAGCCGGGTCTCGGCGCGCTGAAGATCACCACCGCACGCTTCTTCCGGCCGGGCGGCCGCTCCACTCAGAACGACGGCGTGTCCTCGGACGTCGTGATCCCGTCCCTGCTCGCCACCGACGATCTCGGCGAGCGGCACCAGCCGTTCGCGCTGTCGGGGGAGGAGATCGAGCCGTTCTACGGCAGCTACGCGAGCGCGATCGGCCCGTCCGACCTCGGCAGCCGGGTGCCGACGACGGCGCTCGCGGAGCTGGTGCGCATCTCTTCTTCGCGGATCGCGAAGAGCCAGGAGTTCGAAGAGGTGCGCGTGAAGCTCGAGGAGGCGCGCGCGCGCGACGGTGTCGTGCGGCTGGCCGACATCATCAAGGAGCGCGAGGAAGCCAAATCCACCGATGCCAAGGGTGACGGCGCCAAGCCCGCCGAGGTGAACACGGCGAAGGTCAGCAATCCGCCCGTGGCGGACGCAAAGAAGGACGACGAGCTCGACCCGCAGGTCGAGGAGGCGCTCGAGGTGCTCGCCGACCTGGTGTCGTTGACCCGCCGCCCGCCCGGATCCGAGCCGGTGGGCGGGCACGATCCCGGGCGCGAAACCTGAGCCGATCGGAGGGGAACCCGTGCCGATCCAGATCCTGAGCTCTCCCAGCGCGGCGCGCGACCTCACCGGCGAGCTCGAGCGCGCGATCACGGCGGCTTTCTCCGGCGCCACGGTCGAGGTTCGCGCGAAAAGTCCCGGCCACTTCGAGATCCGCGTCGTGTCGGCGTCGTTCGCGCAGCAGAGCCGGGTGGTGCAACAGCAGCGCGTCTACGCGGCGATCGCGCACTTGATGAAGGGCGACCCTGCCCCGGTCCACGCGATCGACCGGCTGCACACCGAGACACCGTCGTAGCCGAGTTCACACCTCCGCGAGCAGCTCCAGCGGAAAGATCTCCGCGATCGTGTGAAAGTCGGCGTCGTCCTCCAAGAGCGAAGCCGTCTCTTCGATGGCGCAGGCGGCAATCAGGCAGTCGGCCGGACTGCGGACCGTCTTGCCCCTCTTCCTCAGCGTGCGGTAGATCTCGGCTGATCGGAGGAACAGTGCTTGTCTCATCTCGAGATACGTGAAATCACTCAACAGGAGGTCGCGAACTCTGTAGTAATGCGAGTCACCTTTCAGTCCGCGCAGGATTTCTTCGAGAACGATCCCCGGAACGCCAACGTCTTCCGGCCCTTCGATGACCGCGCGGGCCCGCTCCGCTTTCGCATGATCGACTCCGTTCAGAACCAGGATCCAAACGCTCGTGTCGATGACGATCACGAATACCGCCGACCACGCCGCATCTCTCTTAGATCGCCCTCCCACTTGACCTTGCCGGCGAGCCGAAGAATGCGTTGACGGCGGGCATTACGGACGAGTCGCCGCAGAGCCAGGTCGACAACGTCCTTCGTGAAGCGAGAGCCGGTGAGTTTCTTCGCGGTTTCGACGAGTTCCTGATCCAGCAACAGATTCGTCTTCTTGATGCTCATCGCGGACCTCCCAATGGAGACACATCTTACATCGAGAAATGTGGCTCTACCATGAGCACCTGCTAGCGTCACCGCGCCCGGTCGCGGCGCCGCCTCCCTTCCCATTCGCGTCTGGAGGCGAGCCGTCCGGTACCGCCGAGCGCGGTGCAGGCGAGCGCACCCGCGCGCGCGGCGCGCGCGATGATCTCCGGCAGATCGAGCCGGTGGGCGAGGCCGGCGGCGAACGCGCCATGGAAGACGTCGCCCGCGCCGGTCGTGTCGCGCACGGTGACGCGGGGGCTGCGGTAGCGCCGCACCCTGCCCTCGTGCCAGTAGAGTCCACCGCGCGCACCGAGCGTCACCACCGGAGTGGAGCCGAACTCGCCGTGCAGCCGCCGGAGCGCGTCCGCGGGATCTCCCGGCGACCACTTTCGGACGAACGCCTCGGGAAGCACGGGATGATCCACCCAGCGAAGCAGGTCCAGGTAGTCGGGCCGCGGATCGCTGAAATCCGCGACCACCGGCACGCCCAGCTTGCGCGCGCGCCGCGCGGCGCGCCGCGCCTGTGACGGGAAGTGACCGTCGACGAGCAGCACGCTTCCCGGCCGGACCGGCGCCAGATCGAAGCCGGAGACTCGCCGCTCGAGTGGCGCGCGATGGGCGGTGAGGAAGCGGCGCTCGCCGTCCCGTACGTCGATCATCACCACGGCAACCGTGGTGGGGAACGCGTCGGAGAGCACGAGCCCGCGCGTCGCGACGCCCGCCGCGCGCAACCGCCGTCGGACCAGCCTGCCGTCCGCGTCGTTGCCGACCCGCGAGATCAGCTCGGCCCGACAGCCGAGGCGCGCGGCCTGGGCCAGCGCGTTCGACACCATCCCTCCCGCTTCGACCCGGCGCTGGATGTAGCGCGTGCGCTCGCTCGCACCCGCGAGATCTTCGACCACATACAGATGGTCGATCACGCACAGGCCGAGCCCGACGACGACGGGAAGGCGGAGGGTCACCCCTCGCGATACGTGGTATGGCGTGGCGGCCCCGAGAGGATGTTCTGCTTTCCCCAGCTCGTGACCTTCTTGAACGCGTCGGACGCGACGAACGCGTCGAAGGCGCCTTCGCTCTCCCAGCGGGACACGATCAGGTACACCCGCTCCGCTCCATCGACGCGTCGATAGAGGTGCGACTCGTCGTGTCCGTCGATCCCCTGCATCGTCTGCACGACGCGCTCGCAGGCGTCCTCGAAGATCTGCTCCTTGCCGGGAAGGACGAAGTAGTTCATCCCGATCGTGACCACGCGCGTTCCTCCATCGGGAAACCGGTTCCGGGGATCGGTCGGGCCGGGAGCATAGGTCGGACGGGCTAGGGCTGCCTGCCGATTCGGGCTACGACGTGGCGGCGGTGAGCCTCGACGCGCGCCGGCACTCGAAATAGCGGGACGAGCACGACACCGGCCAGGAACCCGCCGACGTGCGCCCAGAACGCGACGCCGGCCCCCGCCCCCTGGAGCGCGGGGATCCCACCGACCAGCTGGAGCACGAACCAGTAGCCGAGCACCAGATAGGCGGGCACGACCACGCGCGTGAAGAAGAAGCCCAGCACCAGCAGCATGTGCACGGGTGCGCGCGGATACAGCGCCGCGTACGCCCCCATCACGCCGCCGATCGCGCCCGATGCACCCACCACCGGGACGGCGCTGTCGGGGCTCGAAACCACGTGCGCCAGCGTCGCGGCGACGCCGCACAACAAGTAGAAGATCACGAAACGGAGCGGTCCCATCGCGTCCTCGACGTTGTCGCCGAATACCGACAGGAACCACAGGTTGCCGAGGATGTGGAACCAACCCCCGTGCATGAACATCGACGTCAACAGCGTGTGCCAACCCGGTTCGCCGATCACGCACTGCGCTCCAGGACCCAGCACGACGGCCGTGCCGGGCGGAAGCTGGCCGAGTATCGCGCCGGGGATTGCACCCAGCTCGCACACCGAACGAACTAGCGCGGGCTCGCTGCCGAGGCCCTGCACGAAGATCCACGCCGCCGCGTTCAGCCCGATGATCGCGAACGTCGCAGCGGACGTGCCGAGCGTCGGGTTCTCGTCGCGCAGCGGGATCACGCGCCCGCCAGGCTACCGGGCGCGCGTGTCGGCGACTACCGCGCCTTGGGCGCAGCGGAAGCCGACGCTCTCGTGGCGCAGGTTCGGCATCGCACCTTCGCGGTGGGAAGAGCGCACGGCGGAGGCGTCGTTCTGCCAGGACCCGCCGCGCAGCACGCGCGCTTCTCCGCCGGACTCGTGCAGCGTGCCAGTCCACTCGAGCACGTTGCCCGCCATGTCGAACAGGCCGTACGGGCTGCGACCGCTGTCTCGGCTGCCCACCGGTGCGGTCGAAGACTCGCCGCAACCCCCACCTGCGCCGGCGCTCATCACGGCCACGTCGCAGGAAGCACCCTCGTTGCCCCACGGATAGGTGCGGCCGTCGGTTCCGCGCGCCGCCTTCTCCCACTCTTGTTCGGTCGGAAGGCGTTTCCCCACCCAGCTGCAATAATCCGCGGCCTGATCCCAGTTGATGCAGTTCACGGGATGATCGCCGCGACCCGGAGTCTGCCAGTTGCAGCCACGGTCGGCGGCGGGAGGATCGCAAGCGCCGCTGTCCACGCAGGACCGGAACTCGCTCACCCGCACCTCGGTCCGGTCGATGCGGAAGGCGGCTACCTCCGCGCGCTGGCCCGCGGGCTCGGACGGGGGGCACTGGCGATCGACGATCCCGTTGCAGCCGTAGAGGAAAGTGCCCGCCGGGATCGTCACGAGCTTGACCTCGGCGCGGTCGCGCGCCGAAACCGGGGGTAGCGACGCGACATCGCTTCCCTCGCGCTGCGAGGCTTCGCGTGCCAGGCGCTCCGCCTCGTCGCGCGCGTCCTCGCTCTCTCGCTCGGCCTCGAGCGCCTCGCGCCTAGCGGCCAGCTCGCGCCGTCCTTCGTCGAGCGCGGTGCGGAAGTGCAGAGACGCCCGGCGCAGCTCCGGGATCGCAGCCGCGAAGCTCCCTGCGTCGAGCAGACCGTCGGCTTCGACCAGCCTCTGTCCCCCTTGCAGCACCGCGTCACCCGGCTCGAGTCCGGCCGACGCCGCGAGCGCGATCCACGCGTCGCGCGCATCGGTCGCCTCGTAGCGGGCGCCGAGTGCGGCCTCGGCGTCGTCGAGGCTCGCGAGAGTGGCTTCGAGATTCGTGCGGGCTTCGGAGTAAGCCGATACCGCGCGATGGGTCTCACCTGCGCCGACGAGCTCAGTGCCTAGCTCCATGTGCCCGTAAGCCTCGGCGAGCGCGCTGCTCGAAAAGATGTGGCGCTCGGTCAGCTCGAACAGGTGCTTAGCCAGTGCGGTGCGAGTTTGCGCCTGCTCCAGCACACCCTCCGCGCGCCCGCGCTCCTCGGGGGGACTCTCACCCTCCGGCGAGACCTCAGTCTGCAATCGCGCAACCCGCTCGGAGGCCAGCTCCGCGCGCCGTTGGATGTCGTGGCGCTCTTCGGCGACGCGGCGTCGCAGGTATTCCGCCCCCGTCTGGGCCTCGACCAGCTCCGGATCCGGCGGGAGCGGCAGATAGCGCTTGAGCGAGTAGACCGCTTCGGGATCGGTCCACCAGAAGTATCCGACCGATCCTCCCGCGGCGAACAGCAGCGTCGCCGTCGCGGCAACGAACCGCCGCAACGGGCGGCGGCGGGGTCGCCTCGGCGCTGGATCGGAATCTGCGGCGATCCGGATCGGCACAGGCGCGGGTGCCGGAGGTTCGGGTACAGGCGCTTCGAACGCGGCCCTCGCGACGTGCGTCTCGTACCCCGCCGACCCGGAGCCCGCGCCAGTCGACTCTGAAGCGAGCGGCGCAGCTGCGCAGTGCTGATAGGCGTCGTCGATCTCGGCGCGCGCTTCGAGGCAGCGGCGGCGCAGCGCTTCAGTAGAGGCCGAGGCGAGCTCGCGATCGAGCTCCTCGCACAGCGAGACATACGCCGACGCGACCTCGAGCGGCGAGGCCTCCGCGGCGAGGCCGAGAACAGCCCAGGCTCGCGAGACCGGACCCTCTACCGTTCCGCGCGGCGCCGCGCGACGGCGATGGGCGGCCTGGAGCGCTGCGGCGCGCGCCCCCTCGAGCTCGGCGCGCGCCGCGGCATAGCGATCTCGCAGCGCGAGGCTCGTCACGCGCCCGATCCGCGCGTCGAAGTCGTCGCACAGCCGGCGGTACGCCGACTCCACGTCCTGCTCGGACGCCCCGGCCGCGAGGCCCAGCGTGTCGAAGGCCCGCTCGAGGTCCATCGAAGGCTCTGATCCCCCCCACAATGCCATGTGTTCCGGGCCTTCGCGGGAGGGATG
>CAZPNB010000056.1:0-5696 GCA_964587305.1 uncultured Spirochaetales bacterium
CCGCCAGTTACCGAAGATGAGCGCCGCGAGCGCGATGAACCCGCGCCCGCCTGTGACGTTCTGGTCGAAGAGGTGGATGACGCCGAGAGAGAGGTAGGCGCCACCCAGTGCTGCAAGTGCGCCCGAGGTCATGACACACGCATACCGAACGCCGTAGACGGAGATTCCGACCGTTTCGGCCGCGCGCGGATGCTCCCCGACAGACCGGATTCGCAGCCCGATCGGCGTCCGGAACATGACGAAGTACGAGACGATGAGAACGACGAAGCTCAGCCAGATCATGAAGTTGAGCGATCCGATCGCCTCGCCGAAAAATCCTTGATCCTGGAGCCACGGGATGTTCACGTCGGGGATCTCGGGGATGGTCGTCGGCGTTCCCTGGTCCCCGTAGACGTCGACATAGAGGTAGCCCGTGAGCCCGAGAGCAAGGAAGTTGACGGCCGTACCGATCACGATCTGGTCCGCGCGTAGCGTGACGCAGAAGTAGGCATGCAGAAGCGCCAGCATCATGCCGGCGAGCATCCCGATCACGAGCCCGAGTTGCCACGAGTCGGTGACGTCCGCTCCCCAGACGGCAAAGAACGCTCCCATGAGCATCTGACCCTCGAGGCCGATGTTCACGACACCGCTCCGCTCGGAGAACATCCCGCCGATGGCGGCGAAGGTCAGCGGTGTTGCATACCGGAGCGTTGCCGCGATGAGAGCCGACCAGACGACGACGAGATTGAGGTTCTCGACGCTCGACTGGGTCGCAAGCATGCCGAGCGTCATTCCAAAGAGGTTGGCGGCGACCGCCAGCAAGCCGAGCCGGCGTTCTCCCCGTGTTGTCGCCCAGACTGCGGCAAACAGTCCGAGCATCCCGACGGTCGCGGGCCACCAGATCTGGCGGATCTCGAACGGCGGCAAGGCGATGAGGGCGGCTATGAGCCCGAGGGCGATACCCGCGATACCGACCGCTCTCGCTCCGGAGATGCGCGATCCGATCACGCCGTCGGCCGCCTCGGCGCGCACGCTCATGTGGCCGCCAGCTCTCGATCACGACGACGAAGCTTCTTGCGTGCCTGCCACACGTAGAGGACAAGAATGTCCGCTCCGACGAACAACACGACCAGGCCCTGGATCAGAAGCGTCAGGTTGTCGGCGAGATTGGGGTTGAAGATCTCTTCGTCGAGATTCCGAGTCGATGTCCCGGTGATCAAGGCTCCGAACAACAGGGCTGCAAATCCCACGCCCACTGCCGTGTTTCGGCCGAGCAGGGCGACGGCGATTCCGATGAACCCGATCGTCGATATCTGGACGTCGTTCGAGGCTAACCGGAACTGCCAGCCGAGAATGTCGATCGCCCCCGCGAGGCCCGCAAAGCTCCCGGAGATAGCCATTGCCAGGAAGTAGTTGCGGGCGACGCTGATGCCGCCGTAGCGAGCCGCCTCGGGGTTGAAGCCGACCGCGCGTACCTCGTATCCGAGCGTCGTCCGGTTCAGGATGACCCAGTACGCGACAAGCGCGCCGATCGCGATGAAAAGACCGACATGGAGGCCTTGAAGCACGGGGTTTCCCCAGAACACCGGCAAATGAGCCGACTCGACGATGTCGTTCGACACCGGGTTCGTCTCGCCACCCACAACCGTGTTCTGGAGAGGGCCCTCGAGCCCGAGCAGGTACGTCCCGGACCAGAAGACAATCCAGTTGAGCATGATCGTGACGATGACCTCGTGCGCGCCAACAGTCGCCTTGAGGATCCCGGCGATCCCTGCCAGAAGAGCTCCGGCAACTGCTCCCAGCACGAGCGCCAGCACGATGTGAACGACGCTGGGTAGGCCGGGCAACGAAGACCCGATCCAGACCCCGGTGAGCGCACCAACCATGTACTGGCCCTGTCCCCCGATGTTGAAGAGCCCGCAGCGGAAGGCGAACGCGACCGCGAGGCCGGTGAGGATGAGCGCGGTGGTCAGTATGAGTGTGCTCTGGAGGTTGAAGGCGGCGTTGACCCGCTCGTCACCGTGCACCCACGGGAAGAGCCAGTTTAGGCCGGTGCCGTCGAAGATCGCCCTGTAGGTGGAGAGCGGGTTGTTCCCGGTCGTGACCAGCACGACGAGGCCACCGATGAAGAACGCGAGGAGCGTCGTGATGAGCGCCGTTACCAGACCACCCGCGTGCTGTAACACCGCTAGGCGCTGCGCCGTTCCTTGACCGTCCTCCTCCCCAGCCTCGGGAACCGGGGCTTCAGCGTTCACGCTGCTTCCTCGTCAGTCGTGCCGCCGAGCATGGCGAAGCCAAGATCTTGCTCGGCGACGCCGGGTGGGTACTCGCCGACGATCCGGCCCTCGTACATCACGAGGATCCGGTCGGCCATCGAGCGGATCTCGTCGAGCTCGAGCGAGACGAGCAGAACGGCGCGACCCTCGTCTCTCTCCTCCACGAGGCGACGATGAACGAACTCGATCGCACCGACGTCGAGGCCGCGCGTCGGCTGCGCTGCGATCAGGACGCGGGGATCGCTGTCGACCTCGCGCGCGACGACGACCTTCTGCTGGTTCCCGCCGGAGAGCGACCCGGCGGGCGTCCGAGGGCCTCCACCCCTGACATCGAACTCCTTGACCAGCCGTGCCGCTCGGGCAAGGAGCCGACCCGGTCGAAGCCACCCGAAGCGGGCGTTCGGCGGGCGGGCGAAGTCATGCAGTGCGAAGTTCTCGGCCAGGTTGAACTCCAGCACGAGCCCGCGCTTCTGCCGATCCTCCGGGATGTGGCCGACTCCGGAGGCGAGAATCTTGTGCGCCGAGGATCCCGTGACATCGGTGCCGCCGATCTCGAACCGCCCGCTCGTTGTCCCACGCAATCCCGTCAGGGCTTCGATGAGCTGTGTCTGGCCGTTGCCGTCGACTCCCGCAATGGCCACGATCTCGCCGGCACGGACCGTGAACGAGACTCCGCGAACGGCCTCGAGGCCGCGGTCGTCGAGCGCATACAGATCCTCGACCTCGAGGAGCGTCTCGCCGGGGGTCGCGGGACTCTTGTCGACCTCCAGGAGGACCTCGCGGCCCACCATGCGTCGCGCAAGCTCCTGTTCGGTCGCCCCGGCAGCCTGCATCGTCTCGATCAGCTTCCCGCGCCGGAGGACCGTGATCCGATCGGCGATCTCGAGGACCTCGTTCAGCTTGTGGCTGATGAAGATGATCGACAATCCTTCTCGCCTCAGCATTTCGAGGATCCCGAACAGCTCGGTCGCCTCCTGCGGTGTGAGCACGGCCGTCGGCTCGTCGAGGATCAGGACGTCCGCCTTGCGATAGAGGGCCTTGATGATCTCCACGCGCTGTTGCTGCCCCACCGAGATCTTGTCGATGCGGGCGTCGGGGTCGACAGTGAGTCCAAAGCTCTTCGAGAGCTCCAGGACGCGCTCGCGAGCTGCGGCGTGATCGAGGAACACGCCCGCATGGCGAGGCTCGACCCCGAGAACGATGTTCTCCGTCACTGTCATCACGGGGATCAGCATGAAGTGCTGGTGGACCATGCCGATGCCGCGATCGATCGCGTCTCTTGGCGACCCGATCGACACTTCCTTCCCATTGAGGAGTATCCGGCCCTCGTCCGGGTGATAGAGCCCGTACAGGACACTCATGAGCGTTGATTTCCCGGCTCCGTTCTCGCCGAGCAGCGCGTGGACTTCGCCCCTCCGCAGATCGAAGTCGACGCCGTCGTTCGCAAGGACGCCCGGAAAGTGCTTCGTGATGCCCCGCATCTCCAGAATCGGTTCCGCGGCGTTCACTGCGCGCGATTCTATGGTTCTACGGGCTACAGCGTTCACCGAACGCCGAGGGCGGGCTTGCAGCCCGCCCTCGGATCACTGCCCGGTCTCGAAGCGCTAGAGCGTCGCCGGCGGTACAACCTTGCCGTTGATGATCAGCTTCTGCTGCGCGTTCATCGCTGCGACAAGCGCCCTCGGCACCGCTGGGCTGATGATGCCGACGCTCATGCCACCGTTCTTCAGGTTGAAGACGAAATCTCGCCCGCCCTGGAACGTGCCTGCCTGCGACGCCTTGAAGGCGGCGAAGACGGCAGCGTCGACGCGCTTGACGCCGCTCGTCAGGATGTGCCGGCCCAGGTAGGACTGATCGGCGTCGACGCCGATCCCCCACACCTTCTTCTGTTTCGCGGCGTCGAGGGCGCCGAGGCCGCAGCCGCCGGCGACCTGGAACACCGACTGCGCACCGCGAGCGATGTGGGCCAGCGCGATCTCCTTGCACTTTGGTGCGGCCGAAGGCGGGAACTGGCCGGAATACGCGATAAGTACCTTCATCTTCGGGTTCACCTTCTGTGCACCTGCACGGTAGCCGGCGATCCAACTGTCGACGGACGGGATCTTCTGGCCGCCGACGGCGCTGAGAACTTGCTTGCCGCCCTTCGCCTTCGCCATCAGGGCCGCGAGATATCCGACGAGGTAGCCGGATTCCTGAGCTTTGAACGTCAGTCCAGCGGCGTTGGCCGGCTTGTCGGCCAGAGCCACCCATGGGAAGTCGACGATCGCGAAGTTCGTGTTCTTGAACTGGCCGGCTGCTGTGTTCGTATCCCCGCCCAGCAGGAACCCGTTTGCGACCACGATCCCCCCGCTCCCCGCCTCCCGAGCGGCAGCGGCGAGGTTCGGTAGATAGTCAGCGCTCGTCTTCGAGATGAAAGCGCGCGTATCCATAGTGAGCACGTCCTCAGCGAGGAGACGGCCCTTGTTCGCCAGGAAGTTGAACGAGCGGTCGTTCAACCCAGCGGTGTCGGTGACGATCGCGCCGTAGTCCTTGTCAGCCGTCGCCCCTGTCGCGATCGATACGAGCGCGAGCGACGCGACGAGCGCGCCGACGATGCCCCCAGCGATCCGTGCCCTACGAGATACCTTCACGTGCCCTCCTCATTCGGTTTTCGCCTACCCGGCGTATCTGACGGCGATGCTAACCGAAGTTTGGAGGTCGTGGTCGGTGAAACGCGTTCGCTACAGGCTGTGGGACGCGCTCTGGAGGTCGACCTCGGAGACGAGCACGCGCCGTGGCTTCGATCCCTCGTACCCGGAGATGATCCCGCGGCGCTCGAGCATGTCGATCAGACGGCCTGCTCGCGTGTATCCGACTCGGAGTCGTCGCTGGAGGAGCGATACGGAAGCCGTCTGCGTCTGGACAACGATCTCGATTGCCCTGTCCAGCAGCGGATCCTCGTCGGGATCGAACTCGCCCTCCACCTCCCCTTCCTCGTAAGCCGCCTCGGGAGCCTCGAGCAGCGACTTGTCGAGCTCCTGCCCGCGCTGCGAGCGGCACTGCTCGACGACGAGCGCGACCTCCTCCTCCGTGACGTAAGCGCCTTGAAGCCGCTGCAAACGAGAGGTTCCGAGAGGCTTGAAGAGCATGTCGCCCTGCCCCAGGAGGCTCTCCGCCCCGGAGCCGTCGAGGATCACGCGCGAGTCGGTCTGGCTGGAGACCGCGAACGCGATACGGGAAGGAACGTTCGCCTTGATCATCCCGGTGATCACGTCCACCGAGGGGCGCTGCGTCGCGAGCACGAGATGAATGCCCACTGCGCGCGACTTCTGTGCGAGCCGGATGACGCAGTCCTCGACGGCCTGCGGCGAGACCATCATCAGGTCGGCGAGCTCGTCGATGACGACGAGCAGGTACGGGAGGGTGGCCTCCCCACGAGCGCGGAGCGCACGGTTGGCCTCC
>CAZPNB010000057.1:0-5490 GCA_964587305.1 uncultured Spirochaetales bacterium
AGGCATCCACGCGCGGTCGTTCCCTTCGGAGCAGGTCGGCGATCGCTCGCGTTCCGGCGTTCCCCACATCCAGCCAGATCACCTTGGGCGGTGCGCCCTGTAGGAAGCTCCGTTGGCGAAAATCGCCGTCCTTCGACGCGATCGCGAAGCCTTCGGAGCGCGCAAGCTCCCAAATCCGGGCATCGTCGGCGCCGCGAAGACCCCGCTTCGCACGTGAGCGCTTCCGGGGTACTCGCGGGCCAGAAGTTCTGTGAGCTGCTGGCTCAGGTTCTCATCGAAGAGAACCTTCACGCCGCGGAAGAGGACAGACGTCGCTCACGAGCCGCCGCGAAGGACAGGCACGCCCGGATGCTCTCGCGCGTGAGATCTGGGAAGTCGGCCACGAGTCCTGCCAACCGGCGCTGGCAAGACGCGGCTGGCTCTGGCGGCGATGGCGCGGCGTCGGTGCAGCACGCTGTGCCTGGTCCCGACGCGGGTGCTGTTGGAGCAGTGGCGAACGGTACTGGGGCAGCTCTATCGCGGCCCGATCGGGCAGTACGGGGACGGGACGCGAGCGCTCGAAGCGGTGACGGTGGCGACCTTCGCGAGCGCGTTCCATCATATGGAGACGCTCGGGAACCGATTCGATCTGCTCGTCGTCGACGAGGCGCACCACTTCGGCACCGGAGCGGGCGATGAGGCGCTGGAGCTGTGCACTGCGCCGGCTCGGATCGGTTTGACGGGCACCCCGCCCACCAGTTATCTGCAGACGGCGCGCCTCGAGGAGCTGATCGGGCCCGAGGTTTATCGCCAGAGCGTCGCCGATCTGACGGGTGAGTACCTCGCGCCGCTCCAGATCGTGTCGCTCCGCCTCGACCTGACGCCCGTCGAACGGCGCGAGTACACGCTAGAGGTGGCGGTCTACCAGCCGGTCGTGCGTCAGTTCTTTCGCTATGCCCCGCGCGCGACCTGGCGGGAGTTCCAGAGTGCCGCCGTGCGGACCGACGACGGACGCAGGGCGCTCGCCGCGTGGCGAAGGTCGCGGAAGGTGGTCGCGTTCACCGAGGCGAAGCAGTCGGCTGTCGCTCAGCTGCTAGTCGCGCTGCGGGGGACGCGCCTCCTGGTGTTCACCGGCGACAACGACACGGCGTACCGGGTCGCGCGCGAACACTGCATCATGCCGATCACCTGCGACATCGGCCGTGCGGAGCGCACGGAAGTGCTGGAGAGATTTCGGACGGGTGAGCTCGGCGCGCTCGTGAGCGCGCAAGTGCTCAACGAGGGCATCGACGTCCCCGATGCGGAGACCGCGATCTTGGTGGGGGGTCGCCTCGGAACGCGGGAGTACATCCAGCGCATCGGTCGCGTGCTGCGGCCGGCTCCCGGGAAGCAGGCGGTGGTGTACGAGCTGGTGACGAGGGACACGCATGAGATCCGCGAATCGCTGAGAAAGCGGCAGGAACTTGGTTCCTGAGCGCCTGCTGCAGTTCGCGGTCTCTGGCAGAGAGGCGCTGCCCCGATACCTGACCGAAGCGGATCACGCGTGGCTCCGGATCCTGATCGAGGAATACCAACGCTTCGACGGGAAGAAGGTCGATCAGCTCCAGGAGCGACTTCGCGAGCCCCTGCCTTGCTTCGCGCCGCAGGGGAAGGCGAAGCTGGCCATCCATGTCATGGATCGGCTCTGCGGGAGCGGCCGGCGCGCGTCGCCGATCTCTCCCAGGTTGGCCAGAGGCGCGCTGTTCAGCGCGGCGCAGCGATCGCGCGATCAGCGCGAGCGGTGGGATCGGAGCTCGGTCGTGTCGTCTACGGCCGCCGGGTTCGGAGCGTCACCCGAAGCACTGCTGGAGTCCCTGTTCGCGGACCTTCCCGCCGAGCGACGCGTGGTCCTCCCAACACCGATTCCCGGTCCACCCGATCTGGCGCGCCGCGCCAACCTAGCGTTGGCCCAAGGCTTCCTGCAGCGATCCTCTCGGGTCACTCTCGATGTCCAGGGAAGTGCGCGGGCCGTGGTGCGACAGGTCCTGCTTCGCCGACTGCTGTGCACGGTGCGTCCGCGGATCGGTCCGGGGACGGCGACGATCGAGATCTCTGGCCCCTACTCCCTCTTCAAGCGGACGACGCTCTACGGCCGGGCGCTTGCTTCCCTGGTTCCGCTGCTGCGCGCCTGCGATCACTTCCGTCTGACGGCCGAGGCAGTGCTGCACGGGCGCGAGCTGATCGTCACGCTTGCGTCGGGGGATCCCATCTTCTTCGGAGCGGCACTTCCCGGCCGCTACGACAGTAAGCTCGAAGAGCGGTTCGCACGCGAGTTTCGACAGGCGGCTCCTGACTGGGACCTGGTTCGCGAGCCGGAGCCACTCAGAGCGGGCGATCATCTGATCTTTCCAGACTTCGCGATCTACCATCGGCGCGATCCGGCGCGACGCGCGCTGCTGGAAATCGTCGGGTTCTGGACGCCCCAGTACTTGAAGGCCAAGCTCGAGCGTCTTCGCGATGCTGGAGCCCCGGACCTGATCTTGTGCGTCGATGACTCGCTGAACTGCACCAACGAAGCATGGACCGGCGTCCGGCACGTCGTCCGCTTCAAGCGCCGCATCGACGCCGCTGCGGTTCTCGCGAGGGTCGAGGCGATGACGGATCCGCTCGGCTTGCCACGCCTCGATTCGTCGACTATCTCGTAGGGTCGCCGAACCGACTTCCCGCTCGCACGGCAGGACCCGCAGCAACGTGAGCGAACGCAACCCCCACGCCGGCCAGCCGATCAGCGACGACGACGCGGCGATCGCCGCGGCGCTCACGGACGTCAGCGTCCCGACGCTGCTGCTGTCGCTCGTCCACATCACCGGCGACCCGTCGTGGATCCGCGGCGCGCTGCGCCCGCAGGGCCTGTTCCTGAACGAGGTGCAGGGCTTCATGTCGGAGGAGGCGAAGGCAGAGGCGCGGCGACTCGCGTTCGACGTGATCCGCGCGTACCGCGACGGCGGCTGCAAGCTGCCGCCGCCACCGGGCCCCGCGCTGATCCGGGAGATGATGAGCTGGCTCGTCTGCACCGAAGTGCCCGACGAGTACGTACCGATGATGCTCGAGGAGATGGAGCTCGAGGGGCGCGACGAGCGCGCGGTCGCATGGGACGACGTGCCGGCGTCGGCGCGCGCCGACTTTCCGGTGGTGGTGATCGGTTGCGGCCAGTCGGGCCTGCTGGCCGGGATCCGGCTGCGCGAGGCCGGGATCCCATTCACGATCCTCGAGAAAAACCCTGGTGTCGGCGGTACCTGGTGGGAGAACCGCTATCCGGGCTGTCGCGTCGACGTCGGCAACCACTTCTACTGCTATTCGTTCGAGCCGAGCGATCACTGGACCGAGTTCTTCTCGCAGCAGCCTGAGCTGCAGGCCTACTTCGAGAGCGTGATGGATCGCCACGGCGTGCGTCCGCACGTCCGCTGGGAGACCGAGGTCGTCGGCGCGCGCTGGGACGAGGCCAAGGCACTCTGGAACGTGCGGATCCGCCGCAAGGATGGTGGTGAGGAGACGCTCACCGCGCGGGCCGTGATCTCGGCGGTGGGTCAGCTGAACCGGCCGCAGCTGCCGGACATCCCCGGCGTCGAGGACTTCGCGGGGCCGTCGTTCCACTCTTCGCAGTGGGACCACGACGTCGACTACCGCGGAAAGCGCGTGGCGGTGATCGGCGCCGGCGCGAGCGGCTTCCAGATCGTTCCGACGATCGCGCCCGACGTCGCGCAACTCACCGTCTTCCAGCGCACCGCGCAGTGGATGTTCCCGAACCCGAACTATCACGAGAAGGTCGGCCCCGGCGTGAAGTGGGCGCTGCGCCATCTTCCGTTCTATGGCCGCTGGTATCGCTTCCTGCTGTTCTGGCCCGGCTGCGACGGCGGCCTCGTCGCCGCGCGCATCGACCCCGACTGGAAGGGGGAGGGAGCCGTCAGCGCGGCCAACGAGGCCACGCGCCAGATCTTCACGCAGTGGATCACCAGCCAGGTGAACGGCGACCCCGAGCTGGTCGCGAAGGTGGTGCCGAACTATCCGGCCACCGGCAAGCGCACTCTCCAGGACAACGGCAGCTGGCTGCGCGCACTCACGCGCGACAACGTCGAGTTGGTGCGCAGCGGAATCGACCGCATCGAGCAGGATGCCGTCGTCGGCAGCGATGGCACGCGCTACGAGGTCGATCTGATCGTCTACGCCACCGGCTTTCAGGCGAACCGCTTCCTGTTCCCGATCGAGATCGTCGGGCGCGGCGGCGCCGTGCTCGCGGAGACGTGGGGCGAGCGTCCGGCGGCCTATCTCGGCATCACGGTGCCCGGCTTCCCGAACCTCTTCTGCATGTACGGGCCCGGCACCAACCTTGCGCACGGCGGCTCGCTGATCTTCCACTCCGAGTGCCAGATGCGATACATCAGCGGCTGCCTCAAGGCGCTGATCACGGGCGGCCACCTCGCGATGGAGCCGACCCAGGCCGCGCACGACGACTACTACCAGCGCACGCAGAAGGAGCTCGCGGGCATGGTGTGGTCGCACCCGTCGATCGAGCACTCCTGGTACAAGAACGCCGAGGGCAAGATCCACATCCTGAGCCCGTGGCGGCTGGTCGACTACTGGGCCTGGACGCGCGAGCCGGATCTGCGCGACTTCGCGTTCTCTCCGCCGAAGTGACGCTGACGACCGCGAGCGCCCCGAGCCCCACCACGCCGCCTCCACGGGATTTTCGCCCGCGGGCCCATTCGCAGAGCTCGCCCGCCCGCTGAGCGACTACTTCAGCTCCACCGTCACCTTGGCGATTCGCCCCGAGAAGCGCGTCTTCCCGCGCTCTCCGAGACCGTCGGCGACGGGCGTACCCTCGTCGATGCCGACATCGGCCGGGTCGTCGAGCGAGAAGACCATCGCCTCCGTTCGCGGGACATGGCCGTCCGCGACCTTGCTGCCGTTCACGGAGAGCGTGGCCGTGCCGCCCTTGCCGAGGCCCCCGCCGTCGTAGGCGAAGTCGAGCCGCACGGTCGCCTTGCCGGCGGGAAGCGCCTGCGGGGCCACCACCGAGGTCTGCTCGAGCCCGAGGAAGTTGTAGGTGTAGCTGGGCTTGCCGTTCTTCAGGTAGATGCTCCAGCCGCCGAAGCGCCCGCCCTGCGCGAAGATCACGCCGTTGGCGCCGCCCTTCGGGATCTCCACCTCCGCGCTGACGCTGTGCGAGCGGTTCTTGATGTTGAGGAACGCGTTCTCACCGATTCCCGTCATCCCCTCGTAGAGGGTGAGCGAGGTGCGGTCGCCCATCAGGTCGGGCCGTCCGGCGAGCTTCGCGTTGAGCCGCTCGATGCTGCGATCGTCGATCGGCAGTACGCGGTACTTTTTGGCCTCGGACATGAAGAGCGCCTGCAGCTCCTTCAGCTTCGCGGGGTTCTGCGCCGCGAGATCGTTGCTCAGGCTGAAGTCCGCGCGGACGTCGTAGAGCTCCCACTTGTCGTTCTCGAGCGTCGCGCGCGGCTGCGGCTCCCAGGG
>CAZPNB010000058.1:0-6652 GCA_964587305.1 uncultured Spirochaetales bacterium
CCACCGCCCCACGAGCCGCCGCGGCTCGACCAGCGACCGCGGCCGCTTCCGTCGTTCGACACGAGGATCAGAAAGCCGCAGGAGAGCCCCAGCCCGAGCGCGACCAGCGGTTCTCCGGTCCACCACCACCCGAGCCCACCCCCGAGCCCGGCCGCGACGAGCCCGCCGCTCTGTCGGTTGTGCAGCCGGCGGACGGCCGCGCCGAGCACCATCGGCACGAACAGGATCAGCCACATGCTCTCGACGGACGGCGCCGGGACGCCGTGGAGTCGATCGGGAGGGGGCGGCAACGGCTCGCCCTCGATCACGCCGATGATCCGGTCGACGCCGGCGGAGATGCCACCGAAGAAATCGCCTTCCCGGAAACGCGGAACGATCACCTCTTCGATGATCCGCTCTGCGATCACGTCCGGCAGCGCGCCCTCCAAGCCGTACCCCACTTCGATCCGCAGCTCGCGGTCTTCCTTGGCGACCACCAGGATCACGCCGTCGTCGACGCCCTGACGGCCGATCTGCCACGCGTCGGCGACGCGGATGCCGTACTGCTCGATCGTCTCCGGCACCGTGGTCGCGACGACGAGCACCGCGATCTGGCTGCCCTTCTCGCGCTCGAACGCAGCGAGCCGCGTCTCGAGCGCCGCGCGCTGGCCGGCATCGAGCGTGTTCGTGAGGTCGGTGACGCGCGCGGTCAGCGTGGGGATGGGTACTTCCGCCACCGCCGCGATCGCCCACAGCAACAGCAGAGCGAACGCGCGCGCGGTCACGACCTCACTGCGGCGCGGGTTTCGGATCGCCGAAGCTCACGGTCGGCGGCACCGCAATCGCCTTCTCATCCTCGACCGCGAACGACGGCTTGGTCGCGAACCCGAACAGCATCGCGGTCAGATTGCTCGGGAACGAGCGGACCGTGACGTTGTAGTCGCGCACCGCCTCGATGTAGCGGTTGCGCGCCACGGTGATCCGGTTCTCGGTGCCCTCGAGCTGGGCCTGCAAGTCGCGAAAGCCGGCGTCGGCCTTCAGCTGCGGATAGTTCTCCGCCACGACCAACAGGCGCGACAGCGCCGAGGTCATCTCGGACTGCGCAGCCTGGAACCGGGCGAACGCCTCCGGATCGTTCAGCAGCTCCGGCGTGGCCTGCAGGCTGCCGACCCGCGCGCGCGCCTCGGTCACCTGGGTCAGCACGTCGCGCTCGTGCGCGGCGTATCCCTTCACGGTGTTGACGAGATTCGGCACCAGGTCGGCGCGGCGCTGATACTGGTTCAACACCTCGGCCCAGGTCGCGTTGATCTGCTCGTCCGCGGCTTGCAGCCGGTTGTAGCCGCACCCACTCAGCAGGAGGGCACTGAGCATGACCACGCATGTCGAGACACGACGCATTGCAGTTCTCCAGTCTTCGCGGATCAGACGCCGTTGATCATCCGGCCACCGTCCACGGTGATCAGGTCGCCGGTGTGGTAGCGCGACGCATCGCTGAGCAGGTAGACCGCGATCCCGCCGATGTCGTCGGGCTCGGCCATCCTCCCGAGCGGGATCTTCGCGACCGCCGCCTGGCCGAACGGATGGGCGTCGTCGAACGGCACCATCTCGGTCTTGGTGAGCCCGGCGCACACCATGTTCGCGCGGATGCCGTGCGGGCCGAGCTCGAGCGCGAACGTGCGGACGAGGCCCGCGACGGCGCTCTTCGCCGCCGCGTAGTGGCCGATGCCCGGCGTCGCGGCGAAGTTGGTCAGGCTGCCGGTTGCGATCAGCGAGCCGCCGCGGTCGCCGGCCTGTGCGCGCGCGATCATGTGGCGCGCTCCTTCGCGTAGCGTGATGAACGCGCCGTGCTGCGCGACGCGCTGGAGCTCGTCGTACTGCTCGAGCGACATGTCGACGAGCGACGAGAGGGTGACGAAGCCAGCGTTCGCGATCACGCCGTCGAGCCGGCCCATCGCGTCGAGCGCGCGCGCAAAGCCGCGCCGCTGGGCGTCCTCGTCGGCGACGTCCACCGCGAGCGATTCGACGCGGACGCCGTGGGCGCGGAGGCGAAGCGCGGCCTCGGCATTGCGGTCCTCCCGCCGGCCCCAGATCACCACGTCGCCGCCCGCGCGGGCGATCGCCTCTGCGAAGCCGAAGCCGATCCCGGAGTTGGCGCCGGTGATCAGCGCGACCTTGCCGGTCAGGTCGAACGGGTTCGCACGCATCGCGGCGCCACCCTATGCATCCGGCTTGCCACGGGCAAGCCCGCCGTCGGCAAGACCGAGCCTCTGTGGTTCGATCGAGGAACTACTTTCACCTATTAGATGAAATCGCTTGTCTCGAGTGGAAGCATTGTTCCACTCACCGATTCGCTGGCGATCGCGCGGCGACAGCGCAAGTCGATGAACCAATTGGAGTTCTGAACCTTTCCCCAAACCCGGCAGCCCCGGCACGAGATTTGCTTTGCCTGTGGGCGGGAAGGGGACTGCGGTGCGTGTGCCCGCTGGACCGGCCTTCCCCCGTGCCCCAAGGAGGAAGCCCATGCACAACCCGCTCCGCGCCCTTGCCGTTCTGCTGTTCGCCTCGTCGCTCGCCTACCCTGCGACAGGCTTAACCATCGACAACTTCGAGGAAGGCGACTTCAGCGTCACGGACACCACCATACCCGCGGGTACGACGTTCGGTGAGGTTTCCGGCTTGGCCGGCGCCAACACGGTGGGCGGAGTCCGGCTCGTCAGAGCGCTGGCGGCAGGAGGAGTGTCGGGGACCGCGGCGCTCGTCACCACCGGGGCCGACGATGGTGCGGCTATATCGGTCGCGGGCCCTCCGCTGAATCTTGGCCTCGCCGATTTCGCCTTCATCTACGACGGCGTGGCCGGCGGCTTGACCAACAGCGGGAGTGCAGGAACGCTCGGCCTCGACTTCAGCTTGGTCAGCAGCGTCGAAGTCGCGATGTCGGCGCCTGCGGTCGTTGGCTTTATGCGCCTCACGCTGTGGACCTCGACGGACAATGCCAGCACGGGGTTTCAAGCGATTCTGAACGGAAACAACTCGCTCTTGATCGACGGCAACCTCCTCGCGCTCGACCTGACCGACATTCAGGCGATTCTGATCGCAGTGACGGATCTCAACATCGGCGAGGCACCGACCGTGTTCGACATCTCCACGGCGACGGTGCCCGAGCCCGGGACCGCGCTGTTGATGGCGGTTGGGCTGGTGGGTCTGGCGATCCGGCGGGTTCGCTCGCGGTAGGCCGTCGAAGGGCTCCACCTCCGCCTCGAAAGATCACACCGTCGATGCAGCCACTGGTGCTCTAGCCGAGCACCAGTGGCTGCATCTTTCCGTCGGCGATATCGAAGCACAGCTCGGTGTAGCTGCGTGCTCCCGAGATCTCGAGCAGGAACGCGTTCAGCAGCGCCGACGCCGTGGCCAGGTTCGTGAACAGGATCTGCGGCGTCGAGAAGATCGCCTCGCTGCAACTGACGTCGGTCGGCAGCGCGTCGGACGGGTTCGCGATCTCCGGGTGATGGGCGGTCAGCGCGGGGCTGCAAGCGCTGCCGCACGAGCGGACGTAGACCTGGACGTTGCCGTAGGTGCCGCGCTGGACGCGCCCGGCGCCGTCCTCGCCGACGCCGTCGTTTCCGGCCGAGATCAGGCAGACGTCGGCGAGCGCCGCGCAGTGATCGGCCACGAGCTTCCGGGTGGCGTGATTGTCGACACAGAGCAGCACGCAGTCGCCCTCGCGGATCAGCCGATCGAGGTTCTCGGGGGTGATGTATTCCTCGACCGCCGCCACCGTCAGCGCGAGATCGTCGAGGAAATCGAGCAGATCATCGCGGACCACGGCCGCCTTGTTGCCGAAGCTCGAGAAGAACATCCGGCTCGCGTTCGGCGCCTCGAATCTGTCGCCGTCGATCAGCGTCAGGCACACCGGCTGGCTCGCGCCCGCGAGAAAGAGGCTCGCATAGCGCGCCACGACACCGCCGACACCGCCCAGTCCGATCAGCTTGATGCTCGGAAAACGCGCGAGGTCGGGAGCCAGCGGGCGGCTGCGTGCGTCCATGCGGAGGTTCACGCGCTCGCCGCTCATCGCTGTCCGCTCCGCCAGCCCGAGCCGAGTTGTTCGATCGAAACCTGATCGAGCCAGGCTTGCGGGGTCTCGTGATCGCGCGCGCGGTAGCCCTCGATCACCTGCCGCGCCTCGAGTCGGAAGCGGCGGCCGTCGACGACGGCCTCGACGTGCACGTCCGGCGGCTCCTCCCGGATCCGGCCGACCACGATGTGGAGGCCGGTCGAATGCAGCTCGTCGTCCTTGTCGGTGGCGCTCGCGTACGCGCTGTAGTGGACGTGACAGTGGATGTCGCCGAACGGGACCCACGCCTCGGGCAGGTCGGTGGGCGGCGTGTAGTGGACCCCGATCGGGCTGGTGTAGCCGTCGGAGTAGCGCGTGACGGTCGCCGTCTGCTCGGGGATGTGGAGCTGCACGCGGCGCTGGGCGCGGTCCCAGTACAGCAGCGCGGCCGCCTCGGCCCCGTGCCGGCGCGCGATCTCGGCGAAGAACCCGACGCTGCGCTCGAACAGCGCGCGGGGCAGCATCGGGAAGCGCGGCTCCAGGAACTCGTGCTGCGCCTCGAGCTGACCGGGCCCGCGTTCCGCGCGCACACAGCTCGTGAAGAGCTCGTGATTGCGGCACGTGAAGAGGCCATCGCGGGCGATCAGCGTGAAGTGTCGCTCGTGCTCCGGCCAGGTGAAGGCGGAATCCTTCGCCAGCAAGAGCGGCGTCGCGCCGGCGGCGTGCACCCGCTCGGGACGGGGTTCGGGTCGCTTCCTCTGGCTCATCCGCTCCTCCGGCTGCGGCTCTTCTGGTTGAATACGAAGCGCGCGAGGTCGCTTGCCGACTGGATCCGCGATCCCGGTCCGCCGAGGCGCGCGCGAGCGCGCTCGATCACCTCTCCGAGCGTCTTGCCGGTCGGCAGCCAGGGCACCTCCAGCGCGAACAGCGGATCCGCAGCACTCGCGGCCTCCCAGGCCTCGACGCTCGCCAGGCGGGGGTCGATCGCCGCTCGCACCGTCTCGGTGAACCAGCTCGAGAGCTCGTGGCGTTCGCTCGATCGGTTGAAGCCGCTGTCGAGCAGATGGCGGAGCAGCGCGCGCAGGCCGTCGTGGACCGCGAGATGGAGGTCTGGCCCGCCTGCAACCTCGCGCGGCGACAGGTGCTGCGTGCAGATCCACGAGAGCGGAAGCCGCGGATCGTCGGGGACGCGGCTGCAATTGAGCAGCGCCGGGAAGCAGAGCGGCGTGTCCATTCCCTGTCGGCCGAGCGGCCGCAGCGAGAAGAAGCACTCGTTCTGCCGGGAGAGCTGCACGCACCCGCGCCCGCTCTCGAACACCGCGAGCACGATCAGGTACGGCAGCGAGAGGCGCACGTCGCGGTACCGGGTGCCGGGACCGAAGTCGCTCCCGGAATCGGCGCGAATCCAGCGCAAGCCGTGCACCGCCGGTGCGGTCTGGTGCACCAGCACGAAGCCCATCCGCGTCGGCACCAATGCCTGGGTGCCCTCGGGCAGCACCAAGCCGCGCGTGTCCGGCGCACCCCCGGTGAGCCTCTCGAACAGCTCCGCGACGGTGGTGCGCGCCTCGACTCCCACCGGCATGCGCGCGACCACGCTCTCGCCCTCGATCGTGAGGACCGTGGCATCGTCCGGGTCGACCTTGCGCCGGCGCACCGGACTCAAGCGGCCGACCCCTTCTCGCCCGCGCGGCGCACGAACACCAACCGCTGGCCGGCGCGCACGATCGCGTCCTCTCCGACTTGCTCGGCATCGAGCAAGGCGACCGACTCCGGGTGGATGTCGAGCACGTCCGCCATCCGCGCGCGAACCGCGGCGACGCTCATCTCCCGGATCGGAAGACTCTCGCTGAAGATGCCGTGGGCGACCGTGACGTTGCCCAACGGCTGCGGGGCGAAGTCGGAACTCCCCGCGTCCGGCGCACCCCCGGTTCTCTGGCGCTGGCGGGCCGTTCGCCGTTGTTGCTCGTTCATGCTCTTCTCCTCTCTTTCGATCGATCACTTCAGCCGACGCGCTCGACCTGCACCGGCAACACGACCGGCTGCGGCAGGCGCCGCACGGTGCCGACGCGCGTGGCGTCGGGCAGCGTCAGGTGGTGCGCGCAGTTCCCGGGCGTCAGCTGATCGACGATGTGACGCACCTGGGCGTCGATCGCGCACAAGAGGCTCTCGGTGGTGAGGCCCGGCTGCTCGGCGCCACTCCACTCGGCGTCGCACGCGTCGTGACAGGCCTGCTGTACCGCGCGGTCGACGAGGCCGCCGGTGAGAAAGTCGCGCCGGTGCTTCACCTCCGGAGCGACCGCGCCGACGTAGGTGAGCTCGACGACACCACCTCCGCCGGCGCTGTGCGCGACGTTCGGCGCGTAGAGCCACGTGCCGAGCGCCGCGATCGCGTCGCGGCGGGCGGCGGCGTCGCCCCCGCGCGCGTCCCCGGCGAACGGCAGCTCGCGCAGCAGCTTCTCGGCCACCGCCTTGAAACCGAAGCGATCGAGGCGGCCGAAGTGTGCGACGCTGCCGGCAGCCCGGCGCCGGAACGCGGCGTCGAGCGTGCCGGGAACGTTCGTCGTGCAGAGGATCAGCACGAGGCGGTCGCGGAAGATGCTGCGCGCCGGGTCGAGGCCGGCG
>CAZPNB010000059.1:0-4476 GCA_964587305.1 uncultured Spirochaetales bacterium
CACGATCTCGAAGGTCGCCGTGCGCGCCTGCCAGTCCACGGCGATAAGATTGTGCTGAAAGTGCGTCTTGATGCCCCAGGTCGCCGCGACCTTGGTCAGTTCTTCGGCGCGGGTGACGCCAAAAATCGCGTGGTCGATCTGCGTCACCGCGCCGGCAAACGCCACCGCAGCCTCGACCGGCGCCATTTTCGCCCCGGCCAAGGCCGCATGGAAGGCGAGTAGCGTCGGCAGCGCCGCTGCGAAATGCGCTGGTAGCGTCGCCGGGTCGAGCGTGAGCAGACCCTGCAGCAGCAGTGAGCGCGCGTGCACCTCTACGCCCGCGGCCTTCAGCTTCTCCAGGTGACAGCTGGCCAACAGACGCTGGTCCACCAGACTGATGGGCAGCTGAATCAATTGCAGGTCGAAACGCGCCAGCAGCGCGTCGATCTCCACCGCGGTGTAGACCGAGGCACCGATCTTCGACGCCCGGCCCTCTGAGCGCAGCTCGCGCAGCGCGTCCCAGATCACGGCGCCCTGCTTCGAAGGCAGGAGGTCCTGCGCGCTGTGCATCAACAAGCCATCCACGCGTTCCACGCGCAGGCGCGCCAGCGACTGTCGAAACGTGTCGCGCACCCAGTCGCGCAGCGCATCGGACGTCAGCCCGATCGGCGCGCGGGGCAACTTCGTGATCAGCCGGAAGCGATGATCCACCGGAAGCAGCTGGCCTAGCACAGCTTCGGCATCGCCATATGCAGCCGCAGTGTCGAGCACACTCACGCCACCACTGGCAGCCTCATCGAGAATGCGCCGTACCTCATCCTTGGACACACGGCCGGTGGAGTTGGAGATGCCGTAGTCCAGACCGAATTGAGCCGTGCCCAGGCCGATCTTCATCCCGCTCGCCGCCTACTGTTCGGAGGCTCCGATTGCTGACCGTTGAGCAGCCCAGTCGTCGCGCGTCAAGCCAACCTGGACGTTGCCCTCGCGGCGGCCGTCGCAGAGCCACATTCCCTTCTGGCGCGCCTCTTCGGCGTAGCCCGCATTGTGGAAGGCGCGAACCGAGCCGAGGTTGGATGCATAGCAGCCGGCGTAGAGTTTTTCGAGCCCGAGCGCCTCGAATGCGTACCGCGACAGTCGCGCGATCGCCTCCCCCGCATACCCCTGTCCCCAGCAATCTTTCTCACCCACCAGCAGGCCAATCGCCGCGTGGCGGTGATAATCATTGATCGGCCCCAACTTGATATTGCCGATGTGGCGGCCGTCCTTCACGCAGATACCCAGCAACAAGTCGGTCGCCGACCGGTTGCAGCCCTCGATGAAACTGCGCAGCGATTCCAGCGAGTGATGGCAGAGGCGCGCTTCCAGATAGCGCAGCACCTCGGGATCGCGCATCCAGGCCAGATAGTGTTCTCGGGCGTCAGCTTCGGTGAGACTGCGAAGAAGCAGACGCGGTGACTCGAGGGGCGGGCTCAACCACATGTCAGACCTGTTTGAACGGTAAACCGTAATTGGAAAGGAATGCCTTGGCGCGGATCGGATTACTGTCGGAGAAATTGAAGATGCTGCCGCAGGCGAGCGCGCTGACGCCGGTTTCGACGAAGGCCTCCCTGAGCTGATCGTAGTTGCCCGAGCCGCCGCCGGCGATGACCGGCACGGTGGCCGCTTCCATCACTGCGTGGATCAGGCGCAGGTCATAACCGGTCATGGTGCCGTCTCGATCGATGGATTGCACGAAGATCTCGCCGGCGCCGCGCTCGACGCAACGGCGCACTTGCTCCTGCAGGTCCAGATCCTCGTGGCGCTGGCGGCCGCAGTTGGAGCACAGCACATAGCGCTGCGAACGTAGATCCCAGAGCGCGTCGATGCTGACGATGACGGCCTGCGTTCCGAAGCGTTCGGCTACCGCGCCGATCAGCTGCGGCTGTGCGTAGATCGCCGAATTGATCATGAGCTTATCGGCGCCGTTCTTGATCAGGAAGGCGGCGTCCTCGAAGCTGCAGATGCCGCCCCCTACCGTCAGTGGCATGAAGCACTCGACGGACACCTTGTCGATCAACCGAGCGAGCGGCTCGACTGAACGATGCTGCCGGTCGATGTTGAGGAACACCAACTCATCGGCCAGCTGTGAGCTGTACACCGCCGAGCTCTTTGCCGGGTCGCCGACGTCGCGGTAGTCGCCGAAGCGAACGGTCTTGACCAGCCGGCCGTTAATCAGCAGCTGAACCGGGATGATCCGTTTCTTCAGCATGAGGCCCCTGCAGAACGCTTCCAATCTACCTTCGCTCGGCGACGCCTTCAGGGCCTCATCAGGAACCGTCCCAGAAGCAGAAGTTCTCGATCAGTTTGAGCCCGCTGACCTGGCTTTTCTCCGCATGGAACTGCAGGCCGACGACGTTGCCGCGGGCGACGATGCTAGCAAAGGGGGTTCCGTAATCGGTCTCGGCTAACACATCGTCGGCGTTCGCGACACGGAAGGCGTACGAATGCACGAAGTAGAAATCGCGGTCGGGCTTCAGGCCATCCAGCACCGGGTGCGTTCGCCGCAGCATGGCGCGGTTCCAACCGACGTGCGGCACGCGCAGGCCGTCATCGGCCGGCAGGCGTGTGACCCGACCTGGAATCAGGTCGAAACCCCGCGTCTCGCCGCCCTCTTCGCCGCGACCAGCCAGCAGGTGCATGCCCAAGCAAATGCCCATCACCGGTTTTCCGGCCGCCGCGAAGCGGCGCACCGGTTCGTATAGGCCGCGTTCGGAGACCTGACTCATCGCGGTCGCAAACTGGCCGACGCCGGGAATGATGAGATGACCGAGGTCGTCCAGTTGCTGAGGCGCGCTGACCACTCGCGGATCAAAGCCGAGCTGATGGACGGCGTTCGCCACCGAACGCAGGTTGCCCATCTCCATGTCGAGGATGCCAATCATGCCGAGCGTCATCAACGAGATTCGCCCACCTTACATCCCCCAAGCGGGAGAAGGGACGCGATCATTCAGGTCTTCTTGCCGGCGCGCGCTGCAGTCTCGGTGAGACTCTCTTTGCGGGCGACGCCGCGCGCGTCGGCCGGCTCACGGTACCAGCGCTCGTAGTCGTGCGGCTTCTCGGCCCACTGGATGGACTGATGGTCCGGCGCCTGCCAGGGTGACACTGCGGTCTTGGCCACGATCGTGTGGAACTCGTCCTCGGTGAGGCCCAGGTAGTCGAGGAAGATCGGCAGCGCGTTGGGCTTGTGCCCCTCGAACTCGGAGACCAGCTCGCGCTGTTCCTCCGGCGTCAGGCGGCCGTTGCGGATGTCGAGCGCGGTCATCTGGGTCACACGCGAGTAGCCCCGCTTGAGCCACTTGATGTAGTCGCGCATGCCCTGCATGTGGCACTCGATCTTCTCATAGGGATACAGCTGCCAGGGCATGCCCTCGACCTCGTCGCCCTGCCAGCCCAGCTCCTTTTGGATCAGTTGCACGTGCTTCCTCACGTCCCAGGGGATGTAGGAGCCCAGGCACACCGAGCGGTAGCGGATGCGCTTGAGCTCTCGCAGCGGGGGATAGGTGTAGGGGATCAGATCGCGCGGATCGAGATCGAAGTCGTGATCGATCATGCCCTGCATGTCCTGCGCGGTGATGCCCAGATTGACGTAGCGGTTGAAGCGGGCCTCATCCACTTCCTCGACTTCGTCGTCACGGTAGTCGTAATAAGCGGTGTACTCGGACGAGGGCTCGCCCCAGAACACCAGCGGCACGTTGAACTTGATCGCCACGTGCATCGGGTAGGCAAAGATGCCCGTGTGGCAGTGCCAGCAGAAATCGCCCTTGCGGATCAGCGCCTCCAGCATCAGGCGCTTGACGAGCTTCCAGTTGGGAGTGAAGGAGATCACGTCCACGCCCAGTTTCTTGAATGTGCGCTCGTTGTTCTGCTTGAGTCCGTCGCGCAAGAAGCCGTGGTTGAACTGCACCACCAGCGGCTTGATCTTGTACTCCTTCATCAGATACCAGAGCGTGTAGCTGGAATCCTTGCCGCCGGAGAAGGGCACCAGACAGTCGTAGTCGTGCTTGCCGCGGTAGGTCTCGATCAGGTTGTCGAGCTCGCGCTTGCGGGTGGACCAATCGATCTTGTCGGCCTTGAACTCACGCTGGCGGCAGATATTGCAGACACCCTGGCCGTCGAATTCGATGGTTTCGTAGGTCTCCGGCAGGCCGCAGCGGCTGCACTTCCTCAACTCGATGCTGGTCATGAAACGTCTCCAGCCGCCCGTCGGCGGCTCAATGCAACGCGCTGCGCAGCGCGTTCACCACGGTGTCCTGCTGTGTCTCGGTCAGGCCCGGATGCAGTGGCAAGCTGATGCAGCGCTCAGCATACCCTTCCGCCACCGGGCAATCGCCGCGACGGAAACCCAACCGCTGATAGTCGGGCTGGGTGTGGACTGGAATGTAATGGACATTCACGCCGATTCCGGCGCTGCGCAGCGCGCGGAACACGTCGGCGCGGCGACCCGCCTGCGCGCCTTCC